>PWNM01000244.1 GCA_003557825.1 Candidatus Hydrogenedentota bacterium
CGGCTGTTTGAATGATGAGCATGCGGCCGTCGGTACGATTGATGTCGTCGGACTCGGACCAGAGATGAACCCCGGCATCGCGCAGGATCGGTCGCAACACGGTCCGATTGGGGCGCATATCGGCAAACAGCACGCTCGTGTGACCGCTATGGGCGGTTCGAGCGGTCGACACCTCGCCATCCTCGGAAAAACGTCCCAGGATTTCGATATCATCCCCGCCCTCGTCAACGACCAGCCGAGGGCTTACAAGGCCGCCATGGCTCCAGCCCCAGCCGAGACCTTCGAGGCGTCCCGTACCTTCGCTGCCCAGAACGCCGTCCTCTTGTCGTACCGGTATGCCCGTGAGCCGGGCCACACGCTTGGGATCGGGGCCCGCGGGTCCGAGGTAGGCCGGGGCATATTGCCAGACCGCCGTGGCGTCGAGCTCATCCAGCCGTTGCACGATGGTATCGAGGGTGTCGTCCTCCATGTGGAAGGCATTGGGAAAGACATAGACCTTCGCCGGCGGCGTCAGTCCGGCAAGGAAATCGCCCAGATAGTAATACCCCACGGTGGCGCCGGTTTTCTCGAGTTCGTTGCGCAACAGGGGCGCGCAGTTGACAAAGGTGCTGTAATCGTCGCGCACGTGGAACCACGACCGTTCGTCGGCGATGACGGCGACTTCGGGCCGATAGGGCGCGGGGTCGGCGTATAACTCGTGATAGTGCCTATGGCCGATATCGACCATGACATCCTCCCACAGGCTGGCATCGTCAAACGCGCCCGCTGCGATGAGGTCCATCCACCAGGTACCGGCGCGGTGGACGTAGAGATAGCCCATGTTGCGGGACAACAAATTCCGGGTTTCAAAAAGGTCTTCTGTCGGCGTTCCAAAGGCCTCGAAGGACAACCAGGGCGGTAGCTCATCCACATCAATCAGGTGGGTGCGCATGTCGTCTTCGTTGAACCAGATCTTGCCGTGGAGGGCCACGGAATCCACCGCGCTCATCGCTCCGGCCGCGCCGCCCGTTAACCGATCGGTAATCGGGATATATGATATGGGCGCGACCAGAATGTCCACATCGGGTGAAGCCAACACCTGTTCCGTCGCGCCATGGCCGCCCATGCTGCCCACCAGGTCAAACACATACCCGTAGAAAAACACGCTGAGCTTGCGACCGTCAGAGGCCTCCTTGATGACCTGCGCCGCGTCCAAAATCCGCTCTGCCGATAGCTCGGAGATGTACCTACTATAATCGATCCAATCCTGCTCGGCGGGCGTATCATAAAAAACACGGATGGACTCGCCCGATTGGGGCATGTGAATGGGGAACCGGCCCTCCTCAAAAGGCGGAATGGATGCCGTATCGAAGGACACATCGTCGCCACCCCAGGCATTTTGTAACGCCTCTTCGGTTTCGTAGTGGGCTCGAAGCCACCGGCGGAAGGACCGGTGATTCGCGGCGCTATAATCCGGTCCAAGGGCGCGGTACTCCCATTGAAACCACTCGATATCGGAAGGTCCGCCTATGTGGTATCCAAGAAAACGGTCCGCATAGGGACTGGCCTCGTAATGCTCGATAAAGCGTCGCAGATTGACCAGGAAATGCTCCCACAGGAGATCCGAGCCCGTCGATGGCGGCCCCATCTCGCCGTCCTGTGACATGTAGCGTTCGGAGTCGGGGATGTGTTCCCAACCGCGCCAATGGTGGGGCGGTTGCGCCCGGAGCCGCGGGATAAACACACCGTTCGGATCGTGTTCGAGGTAACGTTCAAGGATGGCATCGGTCCACTCGAATCCTTCCGCGCCGGGGATTTCGTCATTCCAGGCCCAGGCATACCCATCGAAGGGCATGGAATATAAATGGACCCCGGCATCGGCCGTTTTCGAGACTTGGGGCCCGAGGTTGTGTTGCCCCGTTCCCGCCTCCGAGTTGAAGAAAAAAGTGAGCGGCGGCGCGGGCGCATCATTGATGAGCATCACAGGCATGTCCCCGCGCATCTCGATTCGGGCCTCTTCGATTCCCGGGCCGGGGTCGGGCTGCGCTGCACACGCAAGCGATAGGGTCGCCACCAGTCCTGCCGCATAGGTCCACATATTCCGATGCCTCCTTGTCTGGATTATGGCCTCACGTTCACTGCTCTACTCCCATATGCGCAAACACGGCCTCGATTTCCTCTTGCGTCATGGCTCCCGCATGGCGCTGAAACTCGTTTCCTTCCTTGTCAAAAAAGAGGAGAAGAGGAATCCCTTGGACACCGTAACGCATGGCAAGTATCTGCTCATCGCTCACATCGATGTCTTCCACATTGACGTTCCCTTCATATTTCTCACGAACCGCCTCGCGAGTGGGTTCCATTTCACGGCAGTGGACACAGCTATCGGCTATAAAGCTAATCAGCGTGGGTTGTCCGCTGGCACGTGCCTGGTCAACCGTGTTATCACGCGCAATTGCCGCGTTCTCGGCAACCCATGCGGTGTTGACCGATATCGGGATGGTTTTCCCAAGGGTACGCACGTGGTCGTCCATGGCCTTCATCTGCTCTTCTTGCATCAGGTGTATATGAATTTGGTCACGGATCTGGTCGAAGGGTGCTCCACCGAACAGGTCCTGGTTTTCATCGAAGAACGCCTGCACTTCCGAGTCACTTACCTCGGCGACCGTATCGATGACGCCCCGGAAATAGGACTGGAGCATGGCACGCTCTTCGCCGGCAGTTTCGCCCAAAGCCCGCTGTGCTTCTTGAACCAAAAGCTCCTGCGTCGCTATCTGTTCGAGCAGGAAAAAGCGGTTCCTGTCGAGTTCCTCTTGGATTTCTTCCGGTGCCTCGGCGATCTCGGCATCGAGTTCCTCTTGGGTAATAGCCAGTTCACCGGACTCGACCAAGACCCCTTCGGGCAGCTCGACAAGGCGGGCATGGCTCAATGCGGCCGTGGCCAACCCGGGATATTCATCTTCTAGGGCTGGCCCATCGGGAAATTCCTCCGGATCCACCGGTGGCGGTAGCGTAATAACTTCCTCTTCGCCCGGACCGTGCAGCATGGGCGATTCCATGTCCATGTCGGGCGCGGCGCTAAGCTGCTCTTCTGTCAGCACGGCGGCTTCTTCGTCTTGCGGCGCTTCCGCTTCATTGCCGCACCCTGAGCCCAATGCCAATACGACGGCGGCGAGCAATGTCAGGGTAAAAAAGCCCATGCCTCCGCGGACGCACATTCTGCTTATTTTGTGATGCATGTTACACTCCTAATGTAGACGTATAGACGCCTGGAAAACTATCTGCGGTTAATATAGACGTGATGATGGGGAATCGTATTTTCACCCATGGGAAACAGACTGGATACGTTCGAGGGCGGCTGTAGCGATTAGTTCGACGCGACTATCGGTCACAAGGGTCTTTCCCTTGATGAAGCCAAGCTCTTCGAGGTTCAGGTGGATGACATTCGCGAACCCCGCTTTCTCAAAGATGGTCTTGACGCAACTGGTATCACAGCCGTCCAGAACCAGGAGCGCCTCGGCCTGGCGCGCTTTGTCGAGGGCTGCAGGATTGCCGGCAGCGATGGCCACGGCGCATCCCATGGCAGCGGTACGCTGCGTCGTGAGCCGCCGGACCACTCGATCGGCCAAGATACCCACATCGAAGGCGCCCGAACAGGAAAAGACCAGTATTCGAGGACCTATGCGCGTGTCTCGGCCTCTCTGTTGTTCCATAAATACCCTTTCCCCGGGGTTAACCAATGAGCCCCTTGAGTTCGTCGACGGTTGGCACCTTGCCGCTCACTTTCACTTCGCCGTCTACGGCCAAGGCAGGCGTCATCATGACACCGTACTCCATGATCTTGTTGATGTCCGTCACCTTGCCGAGTTCATACTCGATGCCCGCCTCTTTGGCAGCTTCTTCGGTAAGTTCGGCCAGCTTCTGACACTTCGGGCATCCCGTGCCCAACACTTCCAGTTTCTTCATGATACGGATTCCTCTAGGTTAATGCGACTTTCGCCCATATTATGACGGGCGGATGGCTCCGAAAATCAGTCCACACGCGGTGGCCATTATAACGACCAAAACAACAAAAGCTATGGTCTTCTTCGTTCCGAGCACGCTGCGAATGACCAGCATGTTCGGCAAGCTCAAGGCAGGTCCCGCTAACAGCAGGGCCAAGGCCGGGCCGTTGCCCATGCCGCTGCCGATAAGGCCTTGCAGGATGGGTACCTCGGTCAGCGTGGCAAAATACATGAACGCTCCGACCACCGAAGCGAACAGGTTCGCTGAGAACGAGTTGCCGCCTACGAGCCGGGCGACCCATTCGGACGGGATAATCCCTTCTTCTCCGGGTTGGCCGAGAAGGAATCCCGCCGCTAACACGCCGAAAAACAACAGGGGCAGGATCTGCTTAGCGAAGTCCCAAGACGATTCAAACCATTCGCTGGGTTCGCCTTTCTGGCTGATCAGGATCAACGCCAAGGCCAAAGCGCCGACGGCAAAGACGATCATGGGCTCACCACCCGATGCCACTGCCGCGATGGCGGTCGCCACAGCAGCTGCGCAAAGCTTCCACCACGGTACGGCGAACCACAGGCCCAGGATTACGGCTAAAACCGCCGCGGTCACGGCGGTCAGGATCCATTTCGCATCGTAGATCAACCGCCAAAAGCCCGCGTCGGCGTCCGGTTCGCCCCAATTGGCGAAGACCAGCACGGCCACCATGGAGGCAAAGAACAGAGCATTTTGCCACAGGGGCCGGGAGGGTTCTTCGCTTGGCATTTGGGCGGCATTCTTTGCCTTCTCGAGTTC
>PWNM01000059.1 GCA_003557825.1 Candidatus Hydrogenedentota bacterium
ACAGATCGGCTGGTGTGGGATGGCCGGACGTTTACCATCGACGCGATGATGGACCCTGACGGTAGACGGCGAGAGCTGCACCTCATGGTGGTAGAGATCCAATGAGCCGGGTGAAGTTGGAAGTTGAGGTCGACTACGGCGAAGTTGAGGAAGCCATCAAGAAACTAGCGAAACAGTTGGGGCCGGAGCAAGTCGAGCCGGTCCTTTTCGATGCTGCAGGAATCATTACTGAAGAAAGTCGGAGACGGGCACCCGTTGAGGATGGAACGCTTCGTGACGCCCATGTAACCCGCCAGATGGACCGAGGGTCGTATGGTGGACCTGCGCCCTCTATCGCAGCGATAGACCGTAAGAAGGCACCCCACGCGCACCTAGTGGAGGACGGTACAAGCAAGATGCCAGCGACGCCCTACTTCCGACCTGCGGTGGATACGTCCAAGGGTAAGGTAGCCAAGGCCATCGAGTCTGGTTTGCGAAGGTTGGTGGGGCAACTATGATCGAGACTGACCTGAGAACCTACTTGGTCGCCCAGGTTGCTTCCGCCGGCGGACGCGTGTACCCGGCAAAACTGCCGCAGAATCCGACCTATCCCTGCATCATTTACTTTCAAGTATCCGGTCCCCGTGACTACTCCCACGACGGGTACTCCGGCACCACGGCCTCGCGCTATCAGGTGTCGTGTTGGGGCAAGACCTACGCCGCCGCAAAGGGGCTGGCCCGTGAGGTGATCCGCGCGGTGGAAGGTTACACCGGGATGATGGGCACGACCCGTATCGGCCTGATCCGCGTGGATAACGAGACCGACAATTACGAATACGACTCCGACGTTTACCATATGCCCGTCGACCTGATTATTCAATATAAGGAGTGACCGATATGTCTAATGCTGTATGGGCAATGGGGACTGTGCTTGCCAAAAGCGGGGTGCCGATTGCCGAGCTGACTTCAATTAGTGGGCTAGACCTCGACTCTGATGAGCTAGACGTTACCAGTCTTGATTCCACCGGTGGTTACGAGGAAGTAATCCAGACAATTCGCCGGACTGGTGTTGTCGCGCTGGAAGGTAATTTCGTGCCGGGCGACGCAGGCCAGCAGGCCCTCATGGACGACTACCTCGACGGCACCGTTGGCGACTACACCATCACGTTCCCGGAAGCCCTTGCGACCGCGTGGAGTTTTCAGGCGTTCGTCAAGAAGCCCGTCGCGACCGAGGCGAGTGTAGACGACAAGGTGACATTCTCCGCCGAACTTCGCGTAACCGGGCAGCCCGACCTTCTTGTGACCCATTCTGGCAACCTGACCGACATCGCTATCACCACCCCCGCTACAGCAATCGCACCGGTATTCAATGCGAATATCTACACCTACGTCGCGGACGTCGCCGACACAGTGGAGACGGTCACATTTACCATCGATGGCGCGGATACCCTTACGGTCAACGGTGTGGAAGTGAACGACGGCGTGGAGTCCGCCGCCTTCGACTTAGGTGCCGAGGGCTCGGTCACGAAGTTTACCATCGCCCGCCAAGAGGCCGGTATGATTCCGCGTCAATATACCGTCTATGTCGCACGAGCTTCGTGATGAAAGGGGGAGGGCATGAGTAGCGTACCGAGTATCAAGATAACCCTCGATAGGGAGCGAAATCTTCGGTTGGACTTCAACGCGATCAGTCTCGTTGAGGAGACGTTGGGCGTGAAGTTCCCCGAGATACAGGACAACGTGGGCGTGCGTGACCTCCGGGCCATCATGTGGGCGGGGCTACGACACGAAGACCCCGATCTGACAATCGAGCAGGTTGGTTCAATGTTGCACATGGGGAACATGCAGGAGGTTTTCCAGACCATCCAAGACGCTATCGAGCAGCAGTATAACGAGGGCGAAGGCGGAAAAAACCCCACGACCCCGGCTGGCTAGAGATGTGGTCAGTCGGGGTTTATGATCTCGGCCTCACTACCGAAGAGTGGGGCCGACTGACCCCCAGAGAGTTTCGCGCACTCTGCGAACGATGGAAACAGGATCAGAAGCGACAGGACGGTCGCGTGGCGTTGATTGCCGCGTTGATTGCCAATGCGAACCGCGACCCGAAGCGGCGGAGCAAGCCGTACCAGGTCGACGACTTCATGCCCAAGGAACGCAAAAAGCAGACGGCGGAGCAGATGCGGGACACCGTGAAGGTATTGCACGCGGCTTTTGGTGGCAAGGGTAAGCGGGTGAAGACATGAGCTTAGGCCGCCTATTTGTGAGTGTAGGCGCAGACACAAAAGAATTCGAGCGGGCTATGGACGGGATGCAGAAGTCTATGGCCAATGCGGGCAAGAAGATCGGCGATGTCGGCAAGGGTATGACTAAGTGGGTCACTGGTCCCCTTGTGGGCGCGGGTGCTGGCCTTCTTGCGCTTGCCAACAAGACTGCTGAGTCCGGCGATGAGATCCAGAAGATGTCTTTGCGGACCGGGTTCTCGACTGAAGCCCTGTCGGAGTTCCGCCACGCCGCAAATCTCTCAGGCACGTCCGTCGACAGTATCGAAAAGGGCGTCAAGCGGATGTCGCGGGTACTGCTCGACGCGGAGCGAGGGCTTGAGGCGTCGGAACGCGCCCTGGGCGACCTGGGACTGGCCGTAGAAGATTTGCAGGGATTGGCCCCTGAAGAGCAGTTCGACGTGATGTCGAGGGCTATAGCGGATATTGAAGACCCGACGAAACGCGCGGCACTTGCACAGGAGATATTCGGGCGAGCAGGCACGGACCTCTTGCCGATGTTGTCGGCGGGGGCCGAGGGCCTAGAGGCCATGCGGCAGGAAGCCCGCGACCTCGGGATTGTGTTCGATCAAGAGGGTGCAGACGCTGCGGCCAAGTTTAAGGATGACATGGAGAGACTGAAGCAGGGGTTCGCTGGCGTGTTCCAAGAACTCGGGACGAAACTAATCCCGATCATCACGGATGATTTCATCCCCGTGATAGTGGATAGGGTCATCCCCGCCGTGAAGCGGTTTATTGACCGGATTCTCGATGTGATCGGTTGGTTCCAAGACCTAAGCCCGACGTGGCAGCGCGTGATAGGTATCGCTATCGGGTTCCTGGCGGCTTTGGGGCCAATACTTATCGTCGTCGGAAAGATCATCGGCGTGTTGTCCTTCTTGGTGCCTATCATCAAAGGCGTGGGCGTGGTGTTTGTCGCACTCACCTCGCCGATTGGATTGGTGATCGCGGCTATCGTTGCGGCTATCGCCATCGGCTGGCTGCTTTGGAAGAACTGGGACAAAGTCGTTGCCTTTATCGGCGACTTATGGGACACGTTCTCGAAGTGGTTCATGGACCTTTGGGAAACCGTCAAAGATGCTGTGGTGGGATTTGCTCAAGCTCTGGGGGGCGGCGTGAAGGCGGCCTTCCAAGGGCTGATCCGGTGGGCTACGGGCGCGTGGGAATCCTACCTAGACTTCCTCGACGGCTTGTTGGAGACCATGCGGGATGTTGTGGTAGGGTTTGCTCAAGGGATCTGGGACGGCGTGAAGGAGAAATTCCAAGGGCTGATCAGCTGGGCGACGGAAGCCTGGGAGGGGTTCCGGGGCGGGTTGGCGGCGATCTGGGAAGGGATTGAAACTGCGATCAAGGGGTCCGTGAACGTCATTATCGGACTTGTGAACGGCATGATTGGCGGTATCGAATCCGGCATCAATTTTGCCATTAGTGCTATCAATAGTTTCATTCGTCGCATCAATCGCGCAATTGAGAGACTGAATAGAGTGCCTGGTGTCAATTTGCCTACTGTGGGCACCTTGCAGTCTGTCAGTATAGGCCGCATCCCCACGCTTCACGGCGGCGGGCAGTTCCGCACACAAGGCCGCGAGGGGCTTGCACTCCTAGAGGATAAAGAGTGGGTGCTGACCGAATCGCAGATGGCCGCGATGAGCCGCGACGTAAACCATACCGGCACGATCCGCGTCGAGGGTGTGAACAGTAAAGGCCAGATGATGGACGTAGTGGATATCGTGATGGATCAAATCCGACGGGAGGTGCGGGCGACATCATGAGACTACTGGACGCAAGCGACAACGTAATCACAACGATGATCCCGCTCGCACTTCCCCGGCTGGAAGGCATCAAGGTCGAGAACCAACTGCTCGATGGGAGCTACCATTTCCAGACCATCGGCGAGCCGGGTACCATCGTCGAGGTCGAGGTTATAGTCGGCGAGACGGGGCGGTCTACGGTGGATGAATCGGAAGCCGAGGCTGCCCCGCTTACTGTTGAACGGGATACCACTTACTACACCGGGATACTCCGGTCACCCGTATCGTGGAGAGTGGTGCGTCCGGGCGCGGTCGGGGATCGGTTGTACCGTGGGACGTTCGTCATGGCCGTGACCGAGGAGGGCAGTATATGAGGACGCTTCCATCCAACATGCAAGCCCGCCTAGACACAGCCATGCAGACTCTCTACGCCAACGCGGACCCCAGGCTTGAACTTATCATCTCCCGCCAGCAAAGGTGGATCGGGGCCGGGGCACTACTTACACCTGCGACGATACGCACGGAGGAGAGTCTCGGCCCGATAGATGTAGCGGTACGGAGAGAGGACCCGACCAAACACCTCGACCACCTGGTGATGGCGTATATCGAGGACGGCGTGGCGCATACGGCTTTATGTTACGACATCGAGTTTGCGACTGATCCCGACTACTGGTTCTACCAAGCCGAGATCGGCCCGGCTGACGATGTGGCTATCGAGTTTGACGGGTACTGGGTGCGTCGGGCCGGTAGACGTAGAC
>PWNM01000407.1 GCA_003557825.1 Candidatus Hydrogenedentota bacterium
CTCCTTCCGGCACCGTACGCTGAAAGTGTGCGCGGGATGCTTGCTGAGCGATTTCATTGACCCGAGCAAACAGGCCCAATAGCGCCCGACGATCATATCCCGCCTCGTACAAGACGATCGGGATGGCCGGCGCATAGGTACCACCCAGGGACAGGGGCGAAGGCGGATCCGGTTCAATTTCGCGAGTGGGCTCCGGGGGGTTCATATAGACATCGAACCAAGCCTCCGCCAACCGATCGGCAAGCCGGGCGCGCTCCTCCGCCGTGCTTTGTCGGGCCGCATCGAGTAGCCGCTTCACGTCCGACCCCGACCGCAATGCGTCGACATAGGCCGGTATGTTCACATGCTCGGGCATTCGACGCCCAAGCCCCCGAACTTCATCAGCAGGATTTGTAAAGATTCGATAAACCAGGGCATCGAAATCCTCTATGCCGGCCACGCTATGGGTCTCGGCATAGGCCGCCCCCGTCACAAACACAGCGACAACAATCATTGACGTAACAAGCGATTTCATTGGTCTGTCCTCCTGTTATACAACCAGCCAACACCATCAGAGTCCATAGACAATAGGATGATCCTAGTTTTTCCGATAGAACGTATACTCGGTCACGTTCATCCCATCGTCATACAAATGGAATCCAGCCTACCCATTAGTGCTCTCCACTCGAATGCTACCCGTTGCGTCAGCCTTCCTGTCTCGCCTTCATGCTCTATTAATACTATGGCCTAATCCTTTGCTTTTGTCAACTTGTGGGCGAGCGTTTTTCTTGTAAATACGTTTTGGTATTGGCATATTTTATGCTTACAAAACGTAGCCTGCCCATGGGCCGATTTTTGCCCAAAGGGGGGGCAAAATGGTCTTCGCAACAGAGGTCCAATCGCCCAATATCGCAACCGATTGGAATTATTGGCTCGATGTATCGGTTATTCTATTCAAAGGAACGCCTTTGGGAGATAGGCAGGGCAAGGAGAGCGGGCATCGTCCATTGGAAGTAGATGGCCGCATTGCAAATGAGAGGAGTACGATGATGAAATCCGTTATTTGGATACTGAGTCTGGTTTTGCTAATCGGCGCGGTGGCCTTGGTCGGTTGCCGGGAGCCCGGGCCGGCAGAAGAAGCCGGAAGGGAACTCGATGAAGCGATGGAAGACATTCGCGAGGGTCTGGATCCGGCGGGACCGGCGGAACAATTGGGGCGTGACATCGACGACGCCGTGGAAGACATTCAGGAGGAAGTTAACGATTTGCGCGACCGCCTGAGAGAAGATAACTCGTAAGGAGGGAACCGATTATGTTGCGCTGGGCGCTTATTTTTCTGATCGTAGCGATCATCGCGGGTTTCCTGGGTTTCACCGGCGTCGCCGGCACGGCCGCCTGGATCGCGCAAGTGCTGTTTGTCGTTTTCCTGGTGTTGTTTGTAGTCTCGCTCGTTGTGGGGCGTAGACCTCGAACATAGATGGATTGCATGGCGATGTCGGTCAAGTCGATTGCGTTTTTCCCGTTCGCTATGGCATACTTAGGCCAACAGTAGGAATCAACCCATGTTCAATTCGAAGCATAACAGCCGTCTGCTACTCCCACTCCTCCGACTTACGGAGGACAGCGGGTTCGTTATGCCTCGAATTCTTTAGCAGCTTCCCCCCAAGCGGGGTTACAGAGATAGCGAAGGCCGCGAACCCAAGAGGGCGCGCGGCCTTCGCATTTTTTATGGGCCATGCAACCCGGCCGCAGTGGCGACTGTGCCGGCAAAATCTTGAAAGGAGGTGGTGTCTGATGGACGCGGGGCTCGATGGGCTAACGGTGTCCATGCGCTTGCTGCGCCTGTGTCGTAATGTCATCAACGAAAACACAACGATTTCAGGAGCACCAATACCATGGAACGAACTGTACAAATCTTTGACACCACCTTGCGCGATGGCGAGCAGACCCCCGGCGTCCATCTGACGGCCGAACACAAGGTCGCCATCGCTACGCGGCTGGAGGCCTTTGGCGTGGCCACTATCGAAGCAGGGTTTCCGGCCTCCTCACCCGGCGACGAAGCGGCGGTCGATCGGGTTGCCGCGACCGTGCGCCGATGCGAAGTGGCCGCCTTGGCCCGATGCGTCCCCGGCGATATCGAAGCTGCCGCACGCGCATTGGAACGGGCCCGACGCCCGGTGGCCCATGTTTTTCTGGGCACATCGGATGTTCACTTGCAGACCAAGCTGCGGATGAGCCGAGCCGATGCCCTTCGCGCCATTCGCGCGTCCGTTCGCGCTGCGGCGAGCCGCTTCCCCGTGGTCCAGTTCAGCGCCGAAGACGCCTCCCGCACCGAGCGGCCTTTTCTGCGTCAGTGCATGGCCACAGCCGTCGAAGCCGGAGCTGTTCGGATCAACCTGCCCGATACCGTGGGCGCCATGACGCCCGCCGAGTATGGGGCGCTCATTGCCGATGCGGTCGCTTTCGTCGGACCCGATATCATCGTATCGGCCCATTGCCACAACGACATGGGCCTGGCCACGGCCAATGCTGTCGCTGCCGTCCAAGGGGGGGCGCGACAGGTGGAAGGTACGATCAACGGCATCGGCGAACGAGCGGGCAACAGCGCCATCGAGGAAGTGGGCGTCGTTTTGGCCTTGAAGCATATCGCCCGGACCGGCCTGCATCTGGACCATATCACTGCCCTGAGCGCCCATGTGGCAGATATCACCGGCGTGCCCATTCAGCCCAACCGGGCCGTTGTTGGCGCAAATGCTTTTGCTCACAGTTCGGGGATCCATCAGGACGGGATCCTGAAACAACCGGAGAACTACGAGTTTGTGCCGCCGGCATTGGTGGGCGCCTCGGGCCATCGGTTCGTGTTGACGGCCCGGTCGGGACGAAACGCCATCGCCCATGAAGCGCGGCAACTGGGATTCGAATTGTCCGCCGACGGGATCCAGGCCGTCTACGGGGCCTTTGTCGCCGCCGCCGATGCCGCTCAGGGGCCGGTCTCGGTGGAAGAATTGCGGGCCATAATCGCCGAGGTCTGCGGGAGTGACCGTCCTGCTGCCGAAACGCCAGCGCCTCCGCGAAGCCGCCGGTCGATGGCCGATATGTTCTGCCTGTAAGCGGGATTGGCGGGGCGGCCGAGTCGCCTGCATCGGACGTTGATGCAGGCGACGCTCCGCCTCGGGCGGCGCGGCATGGTATAACATAAGGGAATGCCCAATTCGACAATCCCTTTAGGAGGCCAGCGACCATGTCCCAACGCACATACGATGCCCATCGGTTTTTTCTGAAAGACACGATTCGGCAGCAGATCAACTTTGCCCAGACCGATCAAAACCGGGGCGTGCCGCCCCCGCCATTGCAACAGCCGTGTCCACCCGATGCCGAGCGGATATCTTTGCCCGATGGCGCGGCGGCATTGGAACGATTGGGCACGTTGTCCGTCGGCAAAGCGATAGCCCAGCGGGAGAGCGTCCGGCATTTCGCCGGCACGCCTCTAACCCTCGACGAACTGGCCTGCCTGCTGTGGGCGACCCAAGGGGTGCGCGAGGTGATCAACCCCGCGGTGGCGTTGCGGACAGTACCCTCGGCGGGCGCGCGCCATTCCTTTGAGACTTACCTTGCCGTCACGCAGGTGGATTCACTCACGCCCGGGCTGTACCGCTATCTGCCCTTCGACGGGGAACTGGCACGAATACAGGACGATCCCCACATCGGCCGACGAGCTGCCCGGGCCTGCCTGGGCCAGTCCTTCGTGGCCGATGCGGCCGTGACTTTTTTCTGGACTACCGTACCCGCCCGGATGGAATGGCGCTATGGCCTCGCGGCTCATAAGGTCATCGCTGTCGATGTGGGCCATGTCTGTCAGAATCTATACCTGGCTTGCGAATGCATCCATTCCGGAACCTGCGCCATCGCCGCCTACGATCAAGACGCCTGCGATGCGTTGCTCGGGGTGGACGGCAACGAAGAATTCACGGTCTATATCGCGCCGGTCGGCAAGAAATAACGGTCCACGGGTTGCCGACGGAAGCCGGTTGACCCGTTCACATAATACCGCGTACGTTCGGGGTCGAGGGAGTGGGAAGAACGATGCCCTATCTATCCATACAGCAGCCGGGATGGCCGGATCTGACAACCGGTGTACATGGTCCCGAAGTCACCTTCGGACGGGCCGAAGACAACGATGTGGTGCTTACCGCCGATGAGGTGTCCCGTCATCATGCCCGGATCACCCAACAGCCCAACGGATTCGTGCTGCAAGACCGGGGGAGTCTGAATGGTACGTATGTCAACCGTCAGGCGGTAACCGAGCATGTTCTGGCCGACGGCGACGAGATCTGGTTCGGCAGCAAATGCCGCTTGGTGTATCACGACGAAGCCGAGGCGGAGACCGCGATCCAGACAAGCGCCGAATCCGATTCGCAACTGATCCGCGACATCGAACGAATTCGCGCCGACATGAACCGCGTGGGCCACGAGATAGCCTCGATTGTGACGGAAACCCGAGACGATACTCCCGCGCGGCCTGTGCAGAGTACGCCCACATCCAGGGAAAACCTGGTGGCCATGGGCCGGGCCTATCGTCGCATGGCGGCCTTATTCCGTGCCAGCAATCAGGTGAGCCGTCTCATCGCGAGCAACGCCGATCTTTCCACCCGCTTGGCCGCCGCCCTCGACACGGCGATGGATGTCCTCGCGGCCGACCGCGGGTTCATCGTCCTGCGCGACGACAAAGACGGGGCGCTTCGGGTCCACATGGCCCGGGAAATGGGCAAGGACCTCCATGAAG
>PWNM01000479.1 GCA_003557825.1 Candidatus Hydrogenedentota bacterium
AACGGCTATGCATCCCCCAAACGCCCGAAAAGGAGCTTAAGGAAAATCCGCTCCGGCCTTATTACCAGAGAAACCGGAGCGGTAAACAACTGTTTATAAAGTGCGATTAGCCAACAGGCCGCCCTTTGCCAAGCAACTCATGCACTTTTTCCAGCATCTGCTCCGCCCGGAAAGGCTTTGGCAGATACTCGTCTGCGCCGCATGCGAAGATCCGCTCGATATCCTGTTCCTTGGTCAAGCAGGTAACGGCCATGATAGGCGTATTCTGCGTAAGCTCACTACTACGCAGGGCTTTGCAGATCTCGAATCCATCGATCTCGGGCATTAGAAAATCGAGCAAGATGAGATCCGGTGACATCTGAGCCGCCTTCAGTCCAACTTCTGTGGCGTTGCTAACCTTAATGAGCTCGAAGCCCTCATCAGTCAGAATTTTCTCCATCAACGCCAACGCATCCGGGTCGTCATCGACAATCATGATACGTTTTTTGCTGTCTGCTTTGTCCCGCGGGAACATATCAAACTGTTCGCGGAATGCATCCAGGTCCTTTTCGAGGATTCGGTAATGGCCACCTGGCGTACGAGACGCTTTGATCAAGCCCTGTTTGATCCAGTTCTTGATGCTGTGATGCGTCACATGGCATATCTTGGCCGCCTCAAAGGTCGTGTAGGCCTTGTTTTCCTGATCACTCACGTTTTTTAACCTCCGCTGTTTTTGGTACCCAACTTCTCCACCAGAGTCATCCCTCAGAACTATTTCGCAGAATGCATATAATTTAAAAAGATTATAACCGGATGAAGATCCCATTGTCAAACGAACCGGTGTTTTTTATGGGATTTATCGCGCTCCAAGCGGAGTTACAGGTCACTACTTATAGCAGGAAAGTCAACACCTCTTTTACCAACGCCACTTCTTCGTTCACAAGTCCGGTCGCAAGCAGTTTGGTCTGCCAGGGATAAAGCGAAACAACGATGCGATGCCACACAACCCAAAAACACATTGCTATCGCCACAAGCCCGGCCACAAGACCGTAATAACGTCGGAGTAGCACAATATAAGCCAACCGTCGGCAATGCCGCGCATTTACAATGATGGCTTCGGAAGCACCCTCGCGGTTTTGACATACGCGAGACGCCGAAGGAAGTCGAAACAATGGGTAGACGAGTCCAAACCCAACCATGACAGCCAGTAGACCACGCCATGTTGTGCGCATGGCGGCCTCCCATGTTGGTTCTGTGCTGCCAAGCTGACACAATAGTGACATCAAACATAAAAGGACAAAAACGACAACGGCCCCACCCATTGCGGCAGCCATGCCTGACCGTCCATGGGGCAAGGTCCACGCGGCCTTTGCTCGACGAGCGAAACGGGAGAGCGCAATGGAGCCTAGCATCGCTATTGCAAGGACCCCGATCGCTTCGCCGATAAGAAAAAGAGGCAACTGGAACTTGAGCCAGTCCTGCTCGATTAACGCTTCACGATTCGCTTCAAACTCGCGTAAATGCGCACGCGCCTCTTCCAAGTAGCGCCGACGTTCCGCAAGAGACTCATCGGGCTCTAATCCTTCGGACTCACGAATCACCTCGCGTAACCGCAGCGCATCCAGTTGAACCTCCACGCCATGGAGCGCCTGCAACGCCGCTCCCGCCATGGAATGGCCGGTCTCCTCATGTCCGACCGAATCTTCGAGCAAGCGCTGTCCCATCCCCTCGATATGCTCAAGCCAGGAATCCCAATATTGCACACGCCCGGCCGTAATACTTTCACGGGCTTTGCGATTTACATAGTCCCCATATAATCGAATGGGATGGCATACCCGCTGGATTAACGACCGGCGGAGCTCGGCATACCAGTATCCGTCCTGGGGCAAGTCGGAAAACCATAAAGGACGGGGCATCATGATCGTTTGACCGCTACTGTTCGCTTTGGCAACCATCGCCAAGGAACGGCGAGGATCATCGTCTCCCTCCTCGATCCACGGAAGCGAGGCCGCCTCGAGATAGAGGGGTAGCACATTATCCGGCGCATTTTCGGCGGCCTCGCGGAACATGACCCGCGCCTCTGCAGGACGCCGATGCTCCAACAACCGACACCCATACCGAATGGCCAAACCAGGGTTGTCCGGGTCAAGCCGATAGGCACGCTCAAAGGTATCCAGGACGCGGTCTTCCTCTTCTCGAGATGCTAGGGCAAGCCAGTATTTAGGCGTTGGAAACTGACGCAGTTGCTCATCCAATTTGACGGCCTGTCGCAAAAAAGGCCGCGCTGAACCCGGATCCAACGTCAGCGCGCGAAGATAAAGCCGTTCTGTTTGACTATGCCGCAAGAACTGTTCGGCGAACCACAACCCCCCTGTTAGAACTAAGCATGCAACGACGAAAAAACGAAAGGACCGCCTTGTGCGACGACTTCCGATGAAATCGCCTCCATGTCCATATTCAGGAAATTCGGGGGCGCTCAACCCTGCCCTCCCATAAGGCGCCGCGCTATTTGTTTACCTTCTTCAACGCCGGGCTGGTCGAACGTGTTCACATTGTAAAGTCGACCGGCCATCGCAGTTTCCACCTCGAGCATATATAGTAGCTGCGCTACGGTGTGTCCGTTAATGCGGGGCAACACGATCCGAGATACGGGACGTTTGCTTAGCTTAAGGGCGTCCATCGTCCCCCGCAGCTCCGCCGCCATCAGTTTGTTCATCGTGGAGCCACGAAGGTAATCGAGCGATTTGATGGAGCCCAGCGTATCGGGAATACGCAGGTTGGTATCAAACTTTCGCACCTCAAGGATATTGATGATCTTGTCGTTCGGGCCTTCCCGATACAGTTGAATCTGCGAATGCTGATCCGTTGCGCCAAGAGCCTTAACCGGTGTCTGTCCCGTATAGACCTCCTCGCCATCGAGGCTCCAGCGTTTTCCCAGGCTCTCGGCCCAGAGCTGACGATACCAATCGGCCACATCGCGCAAGCTGTCGGCATAGGGCATCATCACGGAGATATTCTTGTCCTTGGCGGTATCCATAAGGTACTGGACCGCCGCTCGTAGATACGCAGGGTTCTCCTTCAAGTCGGAAGTGGCGCATCGCTGATCCATGGCAGCGCATCCCTCGCGGATACCGTCGATGTCCATGCCCAGCATGGCCGCCGGAAACATCCCAACAGGGGAAAACACCGAGAATCGACCACCCACATTAAGGGGTACGGTAAACTCGGTCAGCTTATACTGGTCGGCAACTGGATGGAGGTGGCTGGGCGGAGCGTCGTCGCTACGGGGGTTGCTAGTCACGACCACATGCTCGGCCATGGCCTCTGCGCCCACCTTTTTTTCGATCATTTCCACTACGATCATCAACTGCGACATGGTCTCGGCCGTACCGCCCGATTTCGAAATGACATTATAGAGCGTCTTTTCAGGGGAACAGAGTCGCATCATAGTCCGGAACGTAACCGGATCAATATTGTCCATGACGAAAATACGGGGATGGTTTTTTCGGCGCCTCCGAGTCATCAAATTATAGAACGGAGGCAATAGAGCCGTGGTCAAGGCCGTCGTGCCCAATGCCGACCCGCCGATACCCAAGATGACCAGGTTTTCGTAACCTCGATTCAGGAAATCGGCCGCCGCATTTTCGACCGACTGAAAAGCAGCCTCGTCCTTGTATAAATCCCAGAATCCGTACGCCTTATTTTCTCGCTCCTTGCATAGAATCGCATGAGCTTCGGCAATATGAGGTTCGATCTCGTCAAATTCCGCCGGTGTTATTCCGTGAGGCTGGCCGACGGCAGCGGATTTGGCGCGGGCTATATCAATACGAATGTCTTGGTTCATGCTGTTTCTTCATCCTTCCGGTTAAAAAAGGAGCTTAGCGCTCCTTGAATGCCTTTACGGGGTCCTTTGACGATACGCAATCCGGGCAGGGATTCCAAAAACACCCGGCCGTAGTATTTGGTGACAACCCGCTGGTCCAATAACACAATAGCGCCCCGATCGGTAGTACGCCGGATGAGTCGGCCAAAGCCCTGTCGGAACTTGATGACAGCCTGCGGCACGGTGTACTCCATGAATGCGTTTCCGCCGGCTACATCGATGGCTTCCGCACGGGCCTCCAATATCGGTTCGGTCGGGACGCGAAATGGGAGTTTTGGGAGTATAACACACTGTAATGCCTCACCGGCAACGTCCACGCCTTCCCAAAAGCTATCCGTTCCAAACAGCACGCTCGACGCATCGCGCCGAAATCGGTCCAGCAGACGGCTTCGGGCCGCCTCGCCCTGACGCATCGCGACGATCCCTTGGCGGCGAAGGGGATCGTTAAGGCGGCTATGGACGAAATCCAATGCATAGAACGAAGTGAACAGGACAAATGCATGACCTTTTGTGATACTCAGAATCTCACCGATGGCGGATACGCATTCATCCAGATAGTTTTTTTCATTGGGAGCGGGGATGTCGGTTGCGATACATAGAATCGCCTGGGACTGAAAATCGAAAGGGGTGGGGAGAATACGACTCTGAATGCGTGGTTTGGGGACCCGGTCAAGACCAATACGACCAAAAAGATAATCGAAACGCTGCTGCACCGACAACGTAGCTGACGTCATGACGATAGTTTTGAGATTGGCATACACCCATTCCGACAGGGACTCGCCGACATCGAGAGGACAGCGTACCAAACGAACAATCGAATTGTTCTGACTATCGATCTCAATCCAACGGACCGTATTCGGTTGTAGTTCGGCGCTTGTTCCTTCGGCCAAATTGGCGGC
>PWNM01000637.1 GCA_003557825.1 Candidatus Hydrogenedentota bacterium
CTATTGGAGTGAGTCCGTAATGTCCGGTCTCCGAAGGCGCTGAAGTCGTTTGCAAGTGATCGAATTTGCTGGTTTTGCGGAACATTGAAGTCCTTGATTGACCTGGTGGGCGCTGTTTTGATGCCTGACAATGGTTGTGCGCACTCGGTTTCTCCGCCGCGTTCCCCGCTTCACCGCCCCGCCGAAAATTACGGCACGGGAGGCGGCGCAGGATACGCGCCGCAGGATTTGCAGATCCCCGTCTCACTCCTTAAAAAAACCGTTTTTGGCGGTTCGATATGTTTCGTTTGTCAAAGTGCGTCGATTTTCCGAGCGAGGAAAAGGATCCCTATTCTGCAATTGAACAATTCTTCATTCTGAAATTAGCAATACGCAAACGACGTTTTCCCAAGCTCTTATTCATCGTAAACAACCAATCAAAATCCAGTTAATCAGAAAAATGAAAACCATACAAATTATAATCGGTCTGGCAGGTAAGCGGGTTACCCCGGTTATGTGACCACTTTGGTGCAAGCGCAGCCTTCAACGTATCGACTACCTATTCCGTGTGCTCCCGGACGTTTCCTTATCGGGGGTAATTCGCGCTGTCGGTGGGGTTTCGGGGGTGCCTCAGAAGAATCCAGCTTGAAGATAGTAGACGGGGATTCCTTTTGGGCACCTCGTTTTTGCTCTTCCATGAAGATTGATATGAGAGATGTTTTCCGCTTTTCCCTTTGGGCGTTCCTCTCCGTGAACCCGCTTTGGGTTCACTCCCAGCAGGAGCTTGGCCCCGTGAAAGCATGGTACGACGAGAAGGTGACCCGATCCGCCGTTCCTGCGGGAGAACCCATGGAAGAAGGACGGGGCACGGAGCTTTTTGAGAGGGACAGCGTGAAAAAGCTATCGGGCGACTACAGCATCCGGGTCCGGTTTCCGGAAGATGCGAGGCACGCGATGAAGGTCGGCTTTCTACCCTTTCCCTCAACGTCATGGAATCTTTGCCCGTCGACCGTGGGGCGCCTTTGGATTTCCGTGGAAACAGCGGGCAACGAAGCCATCGAGGGTCTCGAAGCGGGGATCGCCACCGCTTCGGGCGAAACCTTTGCACAGCCGCTTTCCTCGCGGGAGGGGAGAAGGGGCGAATGGATGGAGGTGGCGATTCCGTTGTCGGATTTCCGTGTCCCGGAATCCGGCGGGACTTTGGAGATTACCGAAATTTTCGTCATCGTCGACGCGCCGGCGGGGGTGACGTTGTGGCTCGATGATGTCCGCTTTGAGGACAAGTCCGCCGACACAACGGTAGGTGTCACGGACAAGCCGATTGATGTGCGGCAAAAGGATGCCCGCAGATCCCGCGAAATGCGGACTATACGCCTGTATGAGGACATTTTTGCGGGAATGGACCGGGATCGCCCCACGCATGAACAGCTATTCGCAGGATTGTGGCTGGGCAAAGACCTTGAGTGGTTGAATACGGAGATCCAAAAACACCTTCTGGGCGAGCGCGAGGATCTTGGCGGACACCGTGCCTTTGCCTTCCCTTGGAGCCTCTTTGCCGCACCTTGGTTGGCGCGCACCTACCTCACGTTCGGCAGCAGCGGAAATGGACCTTTCAACAATCGTCTTTCGGAGGAAACGGAAAGGCTGATCCTTGAAAAACTGTGGAATCTTACGAAAAGCAAAAATGATATCCACTGGGCGCGGCACCGAAACCCCTGGTGGATGGACGGCAGTGAAAATCATGATCTCAACGGGGTGGTGTACAACTACCTCAGTTCGATGATTTTCATGGATCATCCGGATTACCGTGAGCGCGTTTTTCCCAACGTGGGCTGCGGAGGTGGACCGGGCTATTGGTTTCACATGCACGGGGCGGAATATTTTTACGGACCGTACGGGATTGCCGATTTGGCGGACGGTCTTGATTATCGCGCGGAGGAGCATTTCGAGGCATGGGGCAAGGTGCTCCACAATATCGTGAAGGAACGCCTTCGGAGGGGAATCTTTCTCGAGCATGCATCTCCCGGATACATGAACTACACACTGAGTTACCTGAAGGATGTGTATCACTTTTCCCCCGATTTGAGGTTGCGCGACTTAATGAAAAACTTTTTCGACGTAATCTGGGCGGAATGGGCTCTGGAGACCCTCAACGGCTTCCGGGGAGGCGCGAAAACACGTGACCACACTGTGCTGGACGTCCGAGGTGACTCAATGTATCAGATCGGAAAGTTTTTCTACGGCGGGTTGGTCGATCATAATTTAGAGAGATTCTACTGGCTCGGTCTCACCGATTACCGGTTTCCTGAATTTATTTGGCGTTTCGGCTTTGACCGGGAATCTAAGGGCGATTTTGCATCGGTTACGCGTACAATCGGTGAGGAGCCCACCGATATTCCCAGAGAGCTGGGGTTGGAGCGAACGTTGAATCTAAACACGGAACACCGGATGTTTCGCTACAGCTGGATCACACCCCACTATGTGCTCGGTTCGCAGCACGACCACCCGTTTGCGGTGCATTCCCACCTCAGTCCGGCCTCCCGTTCCTACGGATTGAACTTTAGCACCCACCCGGATGCGCGGATCTTTCCTTACGGCGTGACAAGGAACGAGCGCGACGACTGGGAACTGCTTCGCCGCGGCGGAATCATGTACCGGGCGGTTCAAAGTGAGCACGTCCTCATCAGCCAGCAATCAAGGGGGTACGAACGGCGGGAGCCCGCGTGGTTTCCGCGGCGTTCGACGGCACCCATTCCAATGGGCGTGTATTTTTCTCCCCGGCTGGAAACTGTGGTCGAGCGGGATGGCTGGATTTTCGTTCATGAAGGGAATGCCTATGCGGCCGTCCGGATCGTGGAAGCCGTGCATTCGGCGGGGGACGGGATTTCCGAAACCGTTTCGTTTCTCGACTACGCGGCGAATAGCGCCTTTCTGGAGGACCTGAGAACAAATAATTACCACTGGAATCATGACCGGACGATCGCCGTCGCGGAAAATGCCTTGAGCGCGGTGATCATCGATACCTCCCACGCCGGCCGACACGCCGGTTTCGACGTGTTCATGGAGGCTGTCCTCAACGCCGAGCTGAGTCTTCTCAAGACGGTCGTTCCCGGGTGGTTCGTTCTGCATTATCGCGGCTCCGGCGAGGGAGCGTCCCTTCTTGAACTGAACCTCGCCAACAATGAAGCGCCCATGATCGATGGACGAGTCGTGGATTATGACCGGGCGCTTCTCTTTGATTCGCCCTTCATGCGGTCGGTCTACGGTTCCGGCGTGATTGAGTTTCGCGACGATGGATTCTTTCAGTCAATCAAGGTGGGGGAATGATGCTCTTGGCGGTGAGCGTTGTTGAAAGGGCGCCGGTTTGATGACGGCCACAAAACTCGCCTTTGTCGGTGGCTTCGGCCACATGGTGGATGTGTTGAGCGACCTCCAGAGCCAAGATGCGCCGCCGGTTAATGTGGCGGGCTGCGCGCCTGCCCATGAAGGGGAAAACCTGGATGCACTTTCTCGGCATCCGTTCTTCCCAGGCAGGGATTCCGTGAGGGTCTATGATTCGATTGACAGCCTTCTCGGGGCGGAGCAGCCGGAGATCCTTGTTGTGAGCACACGGCCCGACCGGATTGCCGGTGCCATCAGGGCCGGGGTTCAGGCGGGTTGCCACATCATCAGCGAAAAGCCGCTTGCCCTCGACCTGACGGAGCTTTCTTCCCTGCAGGCATTGGCGGGGAAGGCCCGGCGGGCGGTCCTGGGCATGTTGAGCATGCGCCGACTGCCGTTGTTCCGCCTTGCGCGCGAACGTGTTGAAGCGGGGTGCATTGGCCCGGTATCGCTCATCAATACGCGCAAATCCTACAAGTGGGGGCACCGGCCGCATTGGTTTCGGAATCGCGCGCAATACGGCGGCACCTGGCCCTGGATCGGCATACACAATGTTGACATGGCGCATTTTCTCACGGGCCGTCATGTGACCAAAGGGACGGCCTTTCACGCTTGCCGGGTTCACACGGATTTTGCTTCTTGTGAGGACGTGGCTACGGGCAATTTTGCTCTGGAGGATGGCATCCTGATGACGGCATCGATCGACTACCTGCGCCCGGAAATCGCGACCACCCACGGGGATGATTGGTGTCGCGTGGTCGGGGAGAAGGGCGTGATCGAGGTGTCCGTGGCTCGAAACGAAGTCAGAGTGATGACAGACTCCGGAGAGGAAACCGTTCAGGTGGAGACCGCGCCGCAGCCGCTCTATGCTGAGTGGATCCGCGACCTCGCCAGCCAGCCGGACACCGTGGTGGGCGACGACACAGCCTTTCGCCTGACACGGGCGGCACTCGCGGCGCGCGATGCGGCCGATTCCGGAAAACCCTTTGATCTGAATATGCCATGAAGAAGGAGGTTCCGAAATTTACGGCCGCGGCTTTGTTCGAACAAATGCCCGTCCCGGCGGTGATGCCCGCGCAAGGGTGTGCCTCTGTAGTCGGACCGGCTCGCCGTCCGACCGGAAGCAACGGTGAACTTCCGGTCTGGGCTTGCGGCGTAATGACTGTGCAAGCCGTGCCGCACCCGGCGCGCCCAACGGTTTCATCCGACGGAATTTTAACAATATAGTATTTCGGAAGTATTTCAATGAGCATGAGATTTATAGGGTTCGTGTGTGTTCTGTTTTTGGCGACAACGCATCTGCCGGGCAGTCCGGCAGGCAAGCTCCTCGATGGATGGTATGAGGTGGACCGGATCGTCTCCGTGCAGACGGAGGATGGGCCGGTGAGCGACGGCCACC
>PWNM01000255.1 GCA_003557825.1 Candidatus Hydrogenedentota bacterium
TGAGCCGGTTCGAGACGAAGTGGGCTATTTCCTCGTCACCCAGTTTCGCGATCCCGATGGCAAAGGCAGCTTCGGTTGGCAAACCCTCAACGAACGGGAGCGGGTGGTGTTTGCCGAGGACATCATCAAGGGGGAATCCGAGGCCGGTTGGACCTGGGGCGGGGGGTATACGCCGGCGCAGCTTGCCTGGGATCGGATTCGGGCTCAGATCAATGTCATGCCTCGTGGGAGGCCCGTTTCGTACGCTCAAGCGATGCTCGTAGAACTCACCGAACCGGCAAGGGTGGATTAGCTCAAGGTATTGAGTTGCTGCTGGATGGCCTGACGCGCCTCAGGACTCAAGGAAAAGCTTGCCAGGATATGCAAAAAGGCGATGCGCGCCTCATCATGTTGTCCGTCTCGAACCAGCGCATTGGCAAGGGCATAATGGGCGTCCAGGTTGTTTGGATACTCTTCGGTCGCCCGTTGAAATGTGTTGACCGCTTCGGAAACGCGATCTACCCGCATGAACCCAGCTCCCTTTTGCATAAGTCCGAGCAACCGCCGCTGTCCGCTCAAATGGGGCAACGCATCATCGAACATCTCAATCGCCTCATCGTAGCGTTGACACGCGCCGTATGCGAGACCCAGCTCAAGCCAAATTGGCCCGGCCCTATCAGGCGCAAAATCGGCATCACGCGCCATACGCGCAAGGGCATCCACCGCCCACACATACGCCGCCGCCTGCGCAGTGTCCCGTTGAAAGAGGCGTACGAGCTGCGATACCGCCTCATCAAGCGGAGAGGTCTCCTGAAGCCCCGACGAAACGACTCGAATCACAGGGGCAATGCCGTCCTCCTCCCCATCTATCCCACGTAGCGCCTGTTCCAGACACTCGAAGAACAAATCCAAGCGATCGGTTTCCTCAGCAAACTCATGATAGGTGACCCACATGTCCGGATACGCGGGACTCAGCTCCGCCATATGCTGGAACGCCTCTTCCGCAGCCGAATCATCGCCATACCCGTAGTAGGAGACGCTAGCCCGCATAACACGTAACGGGTTCAGCACATCAGCACCGCTACGGATGTTTTGAATGTGATAGTCAAGGGCGATCCGCAACGCGTCATAATGATCAGCGCGCTGAGCGAGCTGCCAAAACAACCGCCACGTCTCCATATCATCCGGTTCGGTATCCAAGGCCCGGATCAATGCGCGTTGCGCATTGCGCCAATCGCCCAATTCCATGCGCGCCAATGCAACGAAACGAGAGAGCGGATGGAGGGATTCGCTCCCGTACTCGATGGCGCGTACCAAATGTTCCTCGGCCTCGCGCCACGCTGCACGTCCGGGTTCGTCGTCCGGAGCGCCCGAAGCAGCAAGGCTCTGAGCATGTAGAAACGAAGCCCGGCCTAGCAAGTCAAAGACACGGGGTGAAAGCGGGTTAAACTGCGCCGCTCGTTCGGCATAGGCAACGGTTTGCTCCAGCAATAGTTTCCGCTCCGGCTCCGGCGTCTCAGCGGCGAGGTTAAAGGTCGCCTCTGCCAAGCGAAACTGGGCATGTAAATATCCGGGGTTCAACTCGAGGGTATGGACCAAATGCATCGCCTCAATATCCGGCCGGTTAAGCTGACGGGCAACAATGCTCCGAAAATACGGATTGAGCCAATCGTAAGGCGCAAGCATCGCGGCCTGACGCAGAGCATCTTCCGCATCGGGAAACGCCTCATGATGCAACGCGCCCACTCCATGTTGATGGTATATCCTTGCCACGAAATCACGGATGCCGAATATGGGAATGGCTGCTGCCCAAACCAATACAGTCGCTTTGACTAAGACAGGTACCCACCTTGCTGAGGAATCCGACTCCGGTCGGCTGGATTGGTCGCCATCCTCTGATTCGGCCGTCTGCACGAGCCCCTGCCATATCCCCGAGGCGACACCAGCGAACAAAAAGAAAAGGAATCCGGAGGCCGGAACGTAGAAGTTAAAGTTGAATATGCCATCTACAAAGAAGGTCACAAAAAAGGCGGCCAACGCGAACCCAAGCGGACGTCGACCAGGCTCTTTTCCCGTAAGGCCCATAAATAGGCCCAAATATAGGCCAATCATCATGATGCCAATGAACAAAACTACGGCGGGCAATCCCGCATTGACAGCCGCTTCAAGAGGTTCGCTATGAACCGTGCTATTGAGTCGATTGAGCCGGCTAAATCGTTCCCGTTCGAGGGATGTCCAGTGTTCCGGATTGACAACCTGATACATACCGGGGCCGTGGCCGAACCACGGCCGCTCCTGAATCATTCGGCATGCTCCGTAATAAGAATGGTAACGAAGGGTAATACTCACATCTTCGGGGTATGGTTGTCCTGTCCGTTGGTAATTGAGGGAAGCAATTATCCCCATGGCGAATAAGGCGATGACAACGACGCCCGCGAGTCCCAATGCTATGGCACGCTGAGGGTGCGAGGTTCTTCGGTAGGCCAATACGGTTAAACCAACAATCAGAGCGGCCACTGTCAACCCCAGCTGAGATCCCCGTGTTTGGGCAAGATACAGGTGATAGCCGAATAACGGAATGCAGCAAAGGGCCAACCATCGCCACCTCCGCTGAGTGACCAACCCCACTGCCAATACCAGCGTGGGCGCGACAACATGGGATGCGAGGTTGGGGTTGCCAAAGGTAGCCGGTACTCTACGCACCATCGCTGAAGTATCATCCCATGGAAAGAAATCCCACTCCCATGCCTGCATAATCCCATAGACCGAGGAAAGAGAAACAGCTACGCACAGCGCCGCAACCAATCGCCACGCCTGCGCCGGTGTGCGATAGACATCCGCTGCAACAATGAAGACCATGAACAAGGCAGCCAGTTTGGCGAACTCATAGTACAGGCTGTAACCCACATTGGGGGAACCCCAGACCGCCACCAAATGCATCGCCACAAATCCAGCAAACAGGGGAATTAGCGGCGACATCGGTTTCAAGAAAAGCCGCTCAGGGGCTGGGGTGAACAGCCACATGGCAAAGAGAACAAATGCGCCAATCTGAAACGCGACTATTTTTATGTCTTCGGCAGGAGACGGCGTATAGGGAAATATGGCAAGAATCACAACAAACAACAACGCAGGGATCAGAATCCGCAAGGTTTTTGTTAGCCGTGACTCCATTAGTTCTCCTTAAAAAAAGCTGGCCGTACGCATGGCATCGGCCATAATCGTCGCTTCGATGGACGCAAAAACCATACGTGGGCGGGTGTGGTCGGCTACTTTAGCGGCTTTCCTCGGTCGGAGGACATTTTGTCCCGACTTTTAGCTGGTCAAAAATACCTGCCAAGCATAGGGAAACATCCTGTCGCTTATGCTTATCGGGCGTATGGGAAAACTCATAATAGACCAGAAGATCCTGTCCGTCGGAAGATTTGACCAGAAGCTGTTCAGGAACTCGGGTAGGCTCTCGCTGCGAGGTTCCATTGGGCGACGCCATCAAACGCGGGCCGTCTTTCAACTGCACCTCGATACGGCTAAGCCCCAATTCATGGCGACATAGTTCGAGTAACAGATCGGTTTCATAAGATAGCCAGTTCGCGTTGAGCCGCAGCGTAGCGTACTGACCCAATGCTTGGTAGATTTTGTTGCGGTTACGACGATCGATTGTCGCGCGGAACGTCGTCGGTTGCAGGTATCCAGCCAACCACGCGATGAACCCAAGGGTACCCGCATATAGTACAAAGGGCATCCATGCAAAATGGGGTTCGTCAGGTAACATGGCCGACATTACCGCCGCCGCAGCCAAAAGCACCCCCGTACCGCATAGCGTGAGTACGATCCGAGGCTGGGAATAGCCCTTCAGCAGCAGCCGGTGATGGGTATGATGGTTGTCGCCGGCAAAAACAGGAACGCCCCGAATGTACCGTCGAACGATAGAAATCAATGTTTCGAAGATCGGAATGCCGAGAGCCAGCATCGGTCCCAGAATGATAACCGAGGTCTCGGCCTTCTGCGAGCCAATCAAAGACATCATGGCAAGAATGTATCCCAAGAACATACTGCCGGTATCGCCAAGGAAGATTTTGGCAGGGGGGAAATTATAGAGCAGGAAGGCAAACAGGCCGCCGGTCAACGCCGCTCCAGCAAACAGTACATAGAGATTTTCCTGCACAATGCTCAAGGCAACCAGGGCCGCTGCGCCGGTCAACGCAATGCCGGATGCCAGACCATCCACGCCATCGATCAAGTTGAACGCATTGATCAGACCGACAATCCACAGGACTGTGACTATTCCCCCAAACGTCGCTCCGAGATAGACGCTCCCGGTCAGGGGTAACGCCACCGACGTTAAGGTATACCCCGAATAGCAGACGAACAGCGCCACGATAAGCTGTCCCACGAGTTTCCAGCGGGCACGCATGCCCTTGATATCGTCGTAGAGTCCCAACGCTATGATGGCAACGCCGCCAATCGCCAGGATAATGCTGTCGCGTCGACTACCGGCGAAGGACATCAACATGCCCCAATACTCGTTGTGATTAATATAGAGCCATTTCCAGTTGTTGATGACCAAATGACCCGCTATGCCCGCACCAACACCTAATAGAATCAGCGGGAGGGCAACGGCTAAACCGCCGAGCAGGGGCATGCTGCCTTTGTAGACTTTGCGATATCCCCCTTCGTCAATGGCGCCGACTTTGCGGGCAAACCACATCACAGCAGGCGTCAACGCCGTCGTCGCAATCAGGCAGCCGAGGAAAAGGGCAAACCA
>PWNM01000414.1 GCA_003557825.1 Candidatus Hydrogenedentota bacterium
CGGACCACAAATCGACCCGGTGGTAGCGGGCCACGGCAGCCGGATGTTGCCACAGGTCGAGATAAAACCGATAGGCCTTGGGATCGGGCATGGCCGCATCGAGCACGTCGATGCTGACGGGCAAGACTTCCGCGCCATCGTCGCCCCATAGCAGGGTCACCTGGCCTTCATAGGTTCCCGGTTCGGCGCTGCGGGGTACATGCAACGTGAGCCAAATGGGCTGAATCCGTCCGCCTTCGATGTCACGGTCATGCTCGTTAGATAACCGGTCGCTCACCGGACCCTGTTCCGACGTGTGGACGTAGTCGACAAAATGCCGATCCCACGCCGTATGGGGAATGGTCGCGCCGTCGGGGGAGGTTAGCGGGGTGAACTGGGCCCGGAGAGCCGGCTGATCCACCGTGGGGAACACGGCGAGCTGAAAGGGGACCCGCTCGTTGCGGCATGCTGTGGCGCGCAACGGCGCCGATCGGTGCTCGGGGGCGTCGTCGATCCGAAACCGCCGGTAGATCCCCGCATTCCAAACCCGCACATCCGAATTTCCATTGGACATTTCATGCTCCTCCTTGGATTTCCCCGCCCACCAAGATAGGCCGAAGCGTGTCTCTATAATCGCACATCCAGCGATACAGATCATCCAGCATGGCGTCCACATCCCGTCGGGGTCGCCAGCCCGTCGCGGCGGTCACTTTGGCGCAGTCGCTGATGTATAAGGGGATGTCGCCGGGACGGTCCTCGGGGTCCGATTCGATGGGCACGGTCGTCCCCGTGATTGCAGCGCATCGAGCGGTCAGTTCGCAAAGCGAAGCCGATCGTTCCGCCCCGCCTCCCACATTGAACACCTGTCCGGACAGGGCCTCCCGTTGATCGATTTGCATGAGCACGAGGTCGGCCAGGTCGGCAATGTGGAGCATATCCCGCACTTGTTTGCCCGTTCCGTCGTAGCCGATGTAGGTCAGCGGTTGGCCAAAGACATGGCGGGCCATCCACAGGGCCACCACCCCCTGGTCGCTCTTGCCCATTTGCCACGGTCCGGTGATGAGTCCGCAGCGGTTGATGACCGCCCGAATCCCGTACATGGCGGCGAATTCCTGCAGTACCAGCTCGCCGCAGAGCTTCGTCGCGCCATACAGCGAACGAGGCCCGTCGAGGGGAAACGCTTCCGAGATGCCCTGAGGCGAGATCCCCGGCAGGGATTGTTCCGGAGCGATTTCAAAACGGGTCGCGGTCTCGCCCAGGGCAATGGCCGTCAGATGGGCCAAGGGATATACCCGACTGGTGGACAGGAAGATCACGTCGGCATGGTGGCGGCGGGCATAGTCGAAGCAATGGACCGCGCCGCCGAGATTCGTGTCGAGGACATACCGCGGCGAGCCGTGGTACCCCGCCAACACCGACGGCTCGGCGCTGCATTCGATGAGCAGGTCTGCCGGCCCGATGGCGTCGAGGTCGTCGGGATTGCGAATGTCTCCGTGATGAAAGGCAATGCCCGCCCCTTCGAGGCGGGGCAGGTTGAGTTCCGCGCCGCGCCGCTTGAGGTTGTCCAGGACCACCACGCGCTCGGCGGGCCGATGCCGACGTAGCGCCAGGGCCAGATGGGAGCCGACAAACCCCGCGCCCCCGGTGATCAGCGTGGTCGCCACAACAAGGTCCCCCCTAATTTGTTTACAGCTTCAGGCGATGCCTGCTACCAACCCGCGAATACCTGGGTGAAATAATACCCGCCATTGCCGTCGTATGCCACCCCCATGCCGGCATGGGTAAAGGCTTCGAAAAGGATGTTTTCCCGATGGCCGGGGCTGTTCATCCAGCCGTTTACGGCCACGCGCGCCGGGTTGGGATGGTTGTTGAAGGCCAGGTTCTCGCCTGCGGCGCGATAGGTAATGCCGGCGGCGGCAAGGCGGTCGAAGGGACCATCCCCATCGGGATTCACGTGGGCGAAGTAGTTTCGCCACGCCATGTCGCGGCTGTGGGCGCGGGCCACATTGGCCAGATAAGCATGGGGAATCAGCGCAGGCAGTCCGTTGGCGATGCGTTCCTGGTTGACGAAATCGAAGGCCCGGTTTTCCTCATAGGTTATGTGTGAGGGCGGACCCGATATGCTGCATTCCTGTTGACCGAGCAGCAGGGGCATGAGCGCCAACGCCAATAGCGCCAGCGCCAGCCGCCTTCGTCGTCCCGAACCGACATCATGGGACGGCATGGGTGGGTTCCTCGCAGGGGGATACGGGTACGGGGCCCTCATCGAGGGCGGCCAGCATCGCTTCCGCGGTGGTGAATTTGTCGCGGGGTTTCCCCTTGGGTTTGCCCCGTTCGATTTCGAGCTGATCCAGGCGATGCCAGTCGTCGAAGGTCACCACCCGCACGCCCCGCGACGCCAGCAACTGGGCGACCGCCTCGGAATCGGGCCGGGGGCAGGGCGGCAAGTCGGGCATATCTTCCAGTAGACTTTTGACGGTTTCCACGCTGTCCGGCTTGTTGGTGCCGATGATGCCCGACGGACCTCGCTTGATCCATCCCGCGGCGTACAACCCCGGAACGGGGGTATGGTTGTCCAGAATCCGACCCTTCTCGTTGGGAAATACCCCCCAGTGTTCGTCGAAGGGGACATCGGGTAGGGGCGTGCCCCGGTAGCCCACGCTTCGGAAGAAAATATCGCAGTGCAGCTCCTCGGTCAGGCCCGTTCCCGTGGCTTTCAGCGCAAAAGGCTGGCCTTCGAGCCTGTTGCGTTCCAGCACCACCGATTGCAGCCGTTCCGCGCCTTTCAGTTCCACCGGACTCCGCAAGAACAAGATATGGAACCGTTTCCGTTTCGAGCCGCTTCCCCGTTCGACAAAGCCCTCGAGTACGGCCAGGTTCTTTGCGCTGGTCTTGTTGCTCGGGGCCTCGAGTTCGGCTTGGCTCCTCGGGTCGATTTCGAGTTCCGCGGGGTATACCACCGGATCGCACTCGGCCAGTTCGCCCATCTCGCGCAATTCCGGCTGGGTGAACTTGGCCTGGACCGGGCCCCGCCGGCCCACCATATAAATGTCGCGGATGCGGCTTTCGGCCAGGGCATCGAGGGCATAGTCGGCGATGTCGGTCTCCCGCAGTTCGTCCGGCGTTTTGGCAAGGATACGGCACACATCCACCGCCACGTTGCCTTGGCCGACGATAACCGCCGTCTCGCCGGAGAGGTCGAAATGCTGGTCGCGGTAGTCGGGGTGGCCGTTGTACCACCCTACAAAAGCGGTGGCCGTATGGCTCCCCGGAAGGTCTTCGCCCGGGATGCCCAGCCGCCGGTCCGATTCCGCGCCGCAGGCGAAGAGCACGGCATCGTAGAACCCCCGCAGCTCGGACACGGTGATATCCCGTCCGATGGTGACGTTGCCAAAGTAGGCGAACCGGGGATCCGACGCGATCCGCTCGTACACGCGGGTCACGCTCTTGATCTTGTGGTGATCCGGCGCGACGCCCCCCCGAACCAAGCCGAAGGGCGTCGGCAATCGCTCGAACATGTCCACCCGGACATGCTCCGTGTTCTTGTAGAGGGCCTCGACGGCGTAAAACGCGCTCGGACCGCTTCCGACGACGGCCACGCGCAAGGGGCGTTCTGTACTGCCAATACTGCTCATAGATACGGCATCCTTCGGGTTTTCATTGGGATATATGCCCGACGGCACAGGGCCGGGCCTCAATCTTTCGTAACATGCTCAACATTATAACCATTCCCGCCGCCGCCCGCAATGGAACCGGGCTCCCCAGGGCAACATTACCCCCACACAGCGACCAGCAACCGCAGCACGTTCCAGAGAAAGGTCAGCAGTTCGATAAGGGCCGAAAGACCGTTGCTCGGTTCGTCGGTCATTCGCCCATGACCTTAATAATAAGCCGTTTCCGGCGTTGGCCGTCGAATTCGGCGTAATACACCTGCTGCCAGGGTCCGAGGTCGAGCTTGCCGTCGGTAATGGGAACGATGACCTCGTGATGGATGAGGAGGCTCTTCAGGTGCGCATCGCCGTTGGTCTCGCCGGTGCGATGGTGGCGGTAGTCCTGCCGGAACGGGGCCAACTGTTCGAGCCAGTCGTCGATATCCTGAATCAGACCGGATTCGGCGTCGTTGACATAAACGCCCGCGGTGATGTGCATGGCCGAAACGAGGACCATGCCCTCTTTCACGCCGCTTTTCCGGACGATCTGCTCGACCTTATCGGTGATGTTGATATATTCCCGTTTGTTGCGGGTCTCAAACCAAAGGTGTTCGGTGGCGAATTTCATGGAACTCCTCCTCTGTCGCATTTGATCGCGTACTGGGTTCTGCCAACCCCATCCTACTCCGAGGGGCCAGCTTCGGATTGGTTGATTTTAGCATGTATGCCGGAGAAACATCATCGGAGCCGACGCGCACAGGGGCACCTGAACACAAACAGGCACACGCGAAGCCGCGAAGGATTCAACACAAAGGCACAAAGGAAACGAAGAGGCACGAAGAACCTCACGCGAAGCCGCGAAGGACACGAAGAGCGCGAAGGGATTTCCGGATGCAAAGGTTCACCACAGTGGAGTCAATCAGTCGGCGTTAGTCCGGGGTGGAAACTGGTAGCTTCTGTCCAGCTAAGGGCATCGTCGAGCAACGGGCGAGTTAAAACGACCGGATAGCCTCAATCAGTCGGCGTTAGTCCGGGATGGAAACTGGTAGCTTCCGGGCGTCGTCGAGCCATGGCGGATTAGAGCGCCAGGATAGCCTA
>PWNM01000468.1 GCA_003557825.1 Candidatus Hydrogenedentota bacterium
GATAAAGCCTGGCTGGAAGTTTTAATTAATGGTCAACCACCGTTACCAAACACCTTTGTGGACTGGTATGTTAGCAATGAAAGCTATGAATACGCCATTTTTGGTTCCGATGGCATTTTACACGGTGTAAGCCCGGGTATGGCTACTGTTTATGCCCGATATACAACTGAAGATGATGAAATCATTGAAGACAGCGCTACTATAGAAATCGTTTTAGATGAAATTCAAATTACCCCTTCAGAATTCTCGCTCGAGATAGGCCAAAGCCTTGAATTATCCGTAGATGCTGAAGCACAAGAGCAGGGAGTAACGTGGAGATCATCTGATCCGGATATTGTGGAAGTAAACCAGGACGGCGTTGTTTTTGCCAGGGAAGAAGGAGGACCGGTTACGATAACAGCCTCCCTCAAGCAGGACAGTTCCACTTATGGCCGGGCAACTGCCATGGTTATGCTCGATATTATCCCTGTAGAAAAGATTAACCTAACTGGTGGTAGAACTGTAGGCGCTAGAGGGGAAATTGTTCATGTAAAAGCAACAGTTTTACCACATACAGCCACGGATAAAAAGTTAAGTTGGTATTCCTCCAATCCGGATTTTGCATATGTAGGCCTGGCTGAACCGGATAGAGCCCAGGTCTTTACAGTACCAAACAAAGTTGGATATGCATTTATTTTTGCCCGTTCTGTCCAGAATCCGGAAGTAGCTAGCCATGTGTTGGTACAAAGACCCCCTCGTTTTAGAGATAATTTTAATATATGGATCGAAATAGCTGAACATCCAGAACTAAGTGAAGCAGATCAAAAAGTTATTGATGATTGGCTGGAAAGTCCGGAACTTGCTATTGTCGTGGCAGAGATAGAAGAAAGGGCTGCATATGGTGTGGCTGTGCAAACTATATATAGAGAAGCAATGAAATATCCCGAGTCAAAAGTAGACATGATTAAATGGTGGCATACTGCGTTAGTGCAGTTATTCTTGCAAAGGAATCCTCAGGCGGCTTTAAAATCTTTTGTGTTCGGTATTAAATCGGGTCTGGGGAAATATCCCATTTTAGTGAATCAGATTATGTGGGCGATCACACAGAATGAGAACTGGTTTGAGGATGCAGTAGATGCAGCCATAGATCTGAAAGAAACTGAGAGTTATCGAGATGTTGATAAAAGACGCCGGGAAGAGCATCTTAGAGATTTAGAACAACGTGAGCATTTTGATGAACCGGATCATTACCCTGAAGGGTTTCAATATTAAAAATGAAAAATAGCTGATTAATGACAAAGAAAGGAAGGCTGCCCATGACCTGGAACCTGGAAGTGCAAGATGGACCCTCAAGGGGGAAAAAAGCAGCTATTACTGGCGGCTCAGTCACAATTGGTCGGGATCAGTCCCGGTGTAGCTTGGTTCTTACCGATGAAAAAGTATCCCGGCTCCATGCCCGGGTTACATTAGATGCCAGTGGAACAATCACCATAGAAGATCAGGTCAGCACCCACGGCACTTTTGTAAACGGAAAAGAAATAAATGCAGCAGTAAATATTACAGAGGATGACTCTATTACTATCGGGGATACTCATATAGTCTTAACCTGGCTGCCGGAAGCAGTGCCGGCCGGTGGCATTGCTGAGGAAAATCAATATATTTCAGCAATTACCATCGGCCGGGAAGCCTCCAATGACCTGGTTATTGAAAACCCGGAAGTCAGCCGCAGCCATGCCCGGCTTGAACGCCGGGCAGACGGTTATTACCTGTCAGATTTAGACAGCAGCCATGGCACGAGACTCAACGGGCAAAAAATTAGCGGCACCGTGGCACTGCCTGCTTCTTCCTGGATCAACATCCGTGGTCACAACTTCTTTTTTAATGGAGAAAAACTGGTTACAGAACAGGGTGCTACCGCGGCTTCATTTGCTCATTCAACAATAAGCAAGTCAGGTTCTATGGCGCTGCTTGATATTATATCAATACCGTTTAAAGGTCGGGAAGCGCTAAAATGGCTATTAGGAAGCATACTGTCAGTAATCCCGATTATTTCTTTTTTTGCGGATGGCTATCGCTACAAAATATACCAAAACGGTTTGACTGGAAGTCTTGCCATGCCGGAATGGGAAGACTGGAAAAATCTATTTGTTAAAGGTTTTTTCTTCTTCTTGGTAAAAGCTATTTATCTGTTGCCACCTTCTTTTCTTTTTTATTTCTTAATACTGATGGCAGCTAACTCACCTGGAATAACACCGGGGTTGTTTTTTGCCTCTCTGATTCCCGGTATACTGCTATTAATTGCTGCTACTTTAATCCTGCCCATAAGTTGGGGACGATTTGCAGCCAGTGGCAACTTCGGGGATGCTTTTCAATTCTCAGCAATTATCAGTAGCATCAAGGCGGTTTTAAACCAATACCTGTCAGCCGTGGCGGTGGTTATTGGCTTGTGGATCTTTATCGGGCTGATATCGCTGATCCCTTTTATCGGTTTTGTTTTTAGCATTATGGGCTCTTTCTTTATCTATATAGTCTCCGCAATGCTCTTTGGGCAAGTCTACAGGCAAAGCCAGTCAAGCGCTTAATTATTCAGCATGTTATGCTTTGAGCATATACAATAAATCCATTTGTTGATCGTTTTTCTTTGATTAAATATTTACACTTTAAGCAGCCAGCTATTTTATCATCTTTGTTTCTACCAGGATATATTATAAAGCTTATTTAGAAAACTAAGCCGGATACCGAAATTTGACCGTTAAGTTGCTTGATCAGGCCGGCGCTGCTCTATTTTATTCCTGCGTTAGAGCTGCTGGATGATATCATGGATCGCTTGGAAATATACTGATTGGCCAAGGATGATCTGATCACAGGTAACCTTTAGATCACCCCCCAAAGGCTGATAAATATGAAGTTGGTGATAGATGTGAAGGAGGTTATAAGAAAAAACCGGAAGGCACTTTTGTATATTTCGATTATCCTGGCATTTGCCCTGGCTATAGGCTTTTACTGGTATATTGATCATCATGGTTTGCTTAATCCTGCCCGGGGTTATGAACAATATACAGGCCCGCCGGGAGTTGTCCTGGGAGGGGAAGGTAAAACCTTAATAATTACTGCAGCTGAAGATAGTCCTGAAGAACACACTTTTAACATTGATACAATTAATCTTCATCGTGACACGGCAGAAGCAGTATACCCTTATGGTGATGGCTATATTGTTCTAGACAAAGGCATCCTGCAGATGTATGATAAAGACCTGCAGGCCGGGCCTTCTCGCAGGATTAATACATTTGGGTATCTAAAAGTAGACTACCCCTTAATCTACCTGGCAGCAGACGGAGTCTTTTATATCTGTGACGAAAGGCTAAAGGCATTATCAACAACTGCCTTCGATAAGCTAAGTGAGTTATATGCAAAAAATATCCATCACATTATCGTTCATGACAATATAGCATACCTGCTTGATAATTTTGTTATGCCTATCTGGGTATTTGAAGTTGATGTTAGCGATATCAACCAGCCTGAATTATTATATGAGTATGATTTCGGTGGCTGGGATGTTAAACTTGTAACCCAGTGGCTTGAAAAAGATCCTGCAGCCTGGGCTATTCTTTCCAGAAGGAGCCACAACATAGCCAGGCACTCAGTTGATTACGCTTCCCATGTCGATCATGTCATCTACTACAGAAGGCTTGACAGAGGACAATTTGCATTTCGGAGGACTTATGAAGAAAAAGTTCCATACGCTGACAGCGATGCAGAAAAAATCAGGGAAGGTAAAAGATATGTTGTAGATAGTGCCACTTCTCCAAACTGGTTTTTGCTTGAACAGGATGACAACTTGTCGCTGGCAACTACAAAAAGGAGCGGAAGATTTATAAAATTTGACACTGTTCTGGACATGGGTTTTCTCAATCCGAACCAGCGTTATTTTATGGCCAAAGATGATAATTACCTTTTCATAGCCAGTATTGAAAAGCTTTGCGTTGTCGATCTAACTAACGAGCCTACATTAATCTATCAGGAAAAACTTGATGATTACAATTTGGAGCAGATAGGCTCTTTCTTGCCGCTTGGCAAATAATAGCCGAAATTATTGAAATGCTTGGTTACAAGTATTTGGTTAAAGGAGCTTTGTAGGGCTGAGTATAAACAGTGCCCGCGATGTTTTTTTACAGTAAAGAAATCAAGATCGATAGATTTGCGATGCTCGATTTGCAAGGCTAAAGCTATCCTCATAAAATTGTTAAGTGATCAATTTAGGGCTCCTTTGTTTCTCCGAAACCTTTCTGGCCCCTGACTGGCTGGCCCAGCTTGTAACACCCATTCCAAACAAGGGAGAACAACTGGTTTTTGATTGATGGCAATAACTCCAACAAACCCCGGGGCATGCGTAAAAAAGCCGCCCTTGATGATACGGGCTGAAAGGCTGTTTTCCCCGGAAAATGGGTCACCACTGCTAATAGTGTTTAATATTTTTCTTAACTGATAGATGATCAATAAGCCGATTGCCAGGTGGGGAATAACCGGGGCAAACTGGAATCTAAATATTGTTCCGGCTTTAAGCCTGCTAAAGCTTTCGCTGAACCTAAGGACCAAACCCTGTGTTTCAAATTGCAATTTCAAGGAAACTTTCGAAACAGCTTCAGGTTTTAAGTATAGAAACCCCGCTATCCTTTGCTGCTGAAACAAGCTTTTGATCCAGCGAAGCCAGGGGGCAGCCCCTGCTCACTGCCCGAATATGCTTCGA
>PWNM01000291.1 GCA_003557825.1 Candidatus Hydrogenedentota bacterium
CGGCTGGTGGAGTTGGCCGGGCAACGAGTTTGACGCAGAGGGTCGGCAACAGGGGTATACGGCGGAGGTACAAGATAGGGCGAACCGCATGGGTGTTGATCTTGATTTTGTGGAAGGATCTATCGGGAACGCCGCCGATGCAGAACGCTTTGCTGCCTCGCTGAAGGAGGACCGACCCGATGGCGTGGTCCTTATCATGTTCTTTAACAACAGCCTGCCCCAGGCGGATCAGATTCTGGAGGTAGCCGAAGAAGCCGGTATCCCGGCCGTGTTTTTCATCGGACTCGGGGTGAAACACGGGGCAGTCGGCCATTATCGGCGACCGGGTATCTATCTAATCCAGTCTTTGGATAACCTTGACGCCATTGAGTATGGAATTCGCATGATCCACGCGAAAAAACGCATGGGCCAAGCGACGGTGTTGAGCATTACGGGAGACGACCCGGTGCGTGAGGCACAGGAAGGGTTTTTCGGAACGACGGTGCGAGTGTTGCCTTTCCGGCGTTACGCCGATTTGTTTGAACACGTATCGATAGACGACGCCTTCCGGTCGTTCTCTGAGACGTGGACGAGTGGGGCCACCGAAATCCGTGGCCTTACGGCCGAGGCCCATGAGAACGCGGCCCGAGCCCATTTCGCATTACGGCAGTTGCTGGCCGAGGAAGAGGCGGATGCGGTGGCCATGAACTGCCTGCGCGAGGGAATGCTGAAGCCATGCCTGAGTTTTGCCGCGCTCAACGATGCGCTGATCCCAGCGGCATGCGAAAACGACCTGCCGGCGGCTTATACGCAGCTCCTTGGGCAATTGCTCGTACAACGACCCGGCTTCATGCACAATCCGGCCTTCGAGACGGAACGCAACCATTACTATGGATCCCACTGCACCTGTCCGACCCGGTTGCACGGCCCCGAAGGTCCGCAGGAATCCTATCTGTTGCGCCGGTTCGCCCACTCCAACGAGGGGAGCTGCGCGCTCCAAGTGTTCTTTACACCCGGCGAGCCCGTGACCATGATGCGGTATTACCCCGGTGAGGAGCCCATGTTGGATGTGTATGCCGGGCGGGTGGTCGAGTCGCATCCCATGCCGCCAGCGGCTGGTTGCACAACAAATGTCGAGCTTGAGATTACCGACCGGGCCGATGCCTGTATGGTGCGGGGACACCACAACCTTATCTTCTGCGGTGACTATGCCCGGAAGTTCCGGATGTTCACCCATCTGCACAAAATGGCCCTGTTTGATTCGGGATTCGAGGGGCCTTGGCCCATCTGAAGTAGACGTGCGTATTGGATTGCCCTTTCAAGACCGTGCTACGCTTGTAGGAATGCTAATTTCTACCCCTTATGCGGAAAGGACATTCCCCCGTATGACCACACGCTACACGATTGCCGTGCTCGAAGGCGATGGGATTGGGCCGGAGATCATGGCGGCGGCGTTGAAGGTGCTCGATGCATGTGCTTCGGACACAGTCGCCTTTGACCTTCGTGTCGTTCCCTTTGGCGGACAGGCCTATTTTGACACCGGATCGGTGTTGCCGGCCGAAACCCTCGATGCGTGCGACGCAGCCGATGCTATATTAAAAGGTCCGATTGGACTGAGCTACGAGGATTCGCAAAAAATCCCGGTCGATGCCCAACCGGAACGGGCAGGCCTCTTGCCATTGCGCCAGCGTTATCGCACGTTTGCGAATTTCCGGCCTGTTTATCTACCCCCGGAGCTGGTGCATTTCAGTCCCCTCAAAGAACGGGTTGTGGCGGGGGGCATCGATATCATGATGATCCGCGAACTCGTGGGCGGATTGTATTTTGGGGAAAAAGAAGAAGGCATCGACGCCCAGGGCCGACGCTATGTCAAAGAGACTCTCGAATACGACGACGACGAGATTCGACAGGTGATGGTGGTGGCTTTTGATGAAGCGCGGAAACGGGGCAAGCTGTTGCACAATGTCCACAAAAGCAATGTGTTGAAGTCGAGCGTGTTGTGGAACAGCGTCTGCTCCGAGGTGCATTCCGAGTATCCCGACGTCGACTTGCGCCACATCATTGTCGATGCAGCCGCAACGGCTTTGATCCTAAATCCGCGCCAGTTCGACGTCATGGTGATGGAGAACATGTTCGGCGACATCCTGAGCGACCTGGGCGGGGGCCTATTGGGGTCGCTGGGACTGATGCCATCGGCGAGCGTGGGACCGGAGAAGGCGCTCTACGAACCGTCCCACGGGTCGGCCCCGGACATTGCCGGCCAGGGCATCGCCAATCCCTATTCGATGATCGGCAGCGTGGCGCTTATGCTCGACAAAAGCTTCGGAATGGAGCGGACAGCCCATGCGATATGGGAGGCCATGCGCCAGGTCTTCGCGGCGGGCTATACCACTCCGGACCTGGGCGACCCCGAAGAGGACCTGACGCCAATATCAACGTTGGCCTTTGCTGATCGAGTAGTGGAGGCCCTGGACGGACTGTTGGCGGAGGAGAAAAGCTGATGGGATTTCCTACAACACGTATGCGACGTTTACGACGAACGGAAACACTGCGACGGATGGTTCGTGAGACCCGACTGACGGTGGATAATCTGGTTATGCCGCTGTTTGTACGGCCAGGCACGAACGAGCAACGGCCGATCACGTCCATGCCGGGGCAGTACCAATGGTCGGTGGATCGCCTGGTCGAGGAAGTGAAGACCTTGGAGGGCTTGGGCGTACCTGCGGTGCTGCTTTTCGGCATTCCCGACGCCAAGGACGAATTCGGTTCGGCCGCCTACCGACCCGATGCCATTGTCTGCCGGGCGGTAGAGGCGATCAAAAGCAACTGCCCCGACATCTGCGTCATAACGGACGTTTGCCTTTGCGAATATACGAGCCACGGCCATTGCGGGGTGGTCCGCGAGAACCGCGATGGCGTGGCGGATGTGGAGAATGACGCGACCCTCGAGCTGCTGGCGAAAGAAGCCTGTTGCCATGCGGCCGCAGGGGCCGACATGGTGGCCCCGTCGGACATGATGGACGGCCGGGTGGGCGCCATTCGACAAGCTCTCGACGGCAATGGCCACGAAGAGGCGGCGATCATGGCCTACAGCGCCAAGTTTGCATCGGCCTTCTACGGTCCCTTTCGCGAGGCAGCCGAGTCGGCTCCGCAATTTGGCGACCGACGATCCTATCAGATGGATCCGCCCAACCAACGCGAAGCCCTGCGCGAGATGGCATTGGACTTAGAGGAGGGAGCAGACATCTTAATGGTAAAACCGGCCCTACCTTATCTGGACATTCTGCAAGCCGCATCGGAGCGGTTCGACGTTCCCCTGGCTGCCTATCATGTCTCGGGCGAATTTGCCATGGTGAAGGCCGCCGCTGCTCAGGGTTGGCTCGATGAACGGCGGACGGCGCTCGAAATTCTAACGGCCATCCGTCGCGCCGGAGCACGCCTTATTATGACCTACTGGGCCAAGGACGCCGCCGGTTGGTTGGCATAGAAAAGCCCTGGAAAGACAAAATAGGCGGGTATGACTGCCATAAATTTGATTCAATGGGCCTGCGACTCGTATAATTTTAAGCCCATGCCGGGGTGGCGGAATTGGCAGACGCGCCGGACTCAAAATCCGGTTCTCGTAAGAGAGTGAGGGTTCGATTCCCTCCTCCGGCACCATTCTACTTGTCTTTCCCCCGCATTTGCCTGATCGTTATTCGGCGACCATCAACTGAGGAATCACTCAGGTTTCGAGGTTGTACTTCTGCAGACGGTAACGCAGCGACCGCGGAGACAGCCCCAACAGTTTGGCGGCGTTTTTTTGCGAGTATTTGCACCGTGCCAGGGCTTGTTTGATGATGCTGATCTCGAGGTCAGCAATGTAATTTTCGAGGTCCATGCCGTCGTCGGGCAGGCTTTCCATGGGTTTCATGGGATCGGCCACGTAGTTCTGGATGTTGGGAGGCAGGTCGGACGGCTCGATCTGGCTTTCACGGCACAGCGCGACGGCCCGTTCGATGACATTCTCGAGTTCGCGGACGTTGCCGGGCCAGTTGAACCGGGCGAGGGCTTGCTCGGCTTCTTTCGAAATAGTCAGGGCCTCCCGGCCCATTTTCGCAGCATGGCGCTCGATAAAGTGGCGCGCCAACAAGGGGATGTCATCGGCGCGTTCGCACAGAGCGGGCACGCGGATGGGGATGACATTGAGTCGATAATACAGGTCTTCGCGGAAATTCCCTTCCTGGGCCATACGTTCGAGATCGCGGTTGGTGGCGGAGATGATACGCACATCTACCTGAATGCCGGTGGTACCGCCCACGGGCAACACGATGCCATCGTCCAAGACGCGCAGCAGTTTGACCTGGAGCGAGGGGGGCATTTCGCCGACCTCGTCGAGAAAGAGGGATCCGCCATTGGCCACGACAAAAAGCCCCTCCTTGTTGTCGACGGCTCCGGTAAAGGAGCCTTTCTTATGGCCGAAAAGCTCGCTCTCGAGAAGGTTCTCGGGAAAGGCGCCGCAGTTGATGGCGACAAAAGGCTTGTCGGCGCGGGGACTAAGCTGGTGGATGCCGCGGGCGACGAGTTCCTTGCCGGTGCCGCTGGCTCCATGAATGGCCACCGTACTTGACAGACCGGCCACTCGGCGGATCATCTCACATACTTCGAGAATTGGTTTGCTTTTGCCGATGATATTCTCAAGCTGCCCCCGTTGCGCTTGGTCCTTGCGCAGGGCGACGTTTTCACGAACAATGGCGCGTTGTTCAATGGCCCGGCGGACGAGGATGCGAACCTCGTCGTTTTTCCAGGGCTTCATGATGTAGTCGGACGCTCCCCGCTTCATGGCCTCGATGGCCGTCTCGACAGAACCGTACGCTGTCATCATAATGGCGGGGGTCGTAGGCATGTTTTCCTGGATCCAGTTCAGCAGGACCAATCCAGCGTCTCGTTGATCGTTCATGCGCAGATCCGTTACGACGCAGTCGTAGTAATGAGACTGGAGTAGGTCCCGTGCTTCGGCGACATCGCTCGCGGTATGGACTTCGTATCCATCGTTGCCCAGGACTATTTCGAGGACCTGGCGCATGCTGGCTTCATCATCAACAACGAGTACGCGGTCTTTCTGAACTGTCCGGTTAATTTGATGCTGCTCGGGTATATTGATTGTCGTCATGGTCTACTCCGCAGTCTGGGCAACGGGAAGCCGAACAGTCATGCAGGCTCCGCCTTCTTTACGTAATGATGGACGAATGGTACCATCGTGGGCGGTCAGGATGCGCATGCACACGGCCAAGCCCATGCCCACACCAGGGGTCTTGGTTGTATAAAACGGTTCAAATACGCGGGCCATTTGATCCGGAGGAATGCCGGGGCCTTCATCCTCGAACCGGAGCACCGCCGATACGGTATCCAGCTCGCCGGTCATGGTCAACACGCCACCCGATCCCATCGCTTCGACAGCATTCTTTCCAAGATTGACACACACCTGTTTGAGTTGGTCGCGGTCGGCCAGAATCGAGCATCCATTCGTGCGGATGTCGGTTTTGATTACGATTCCCTCGTGATCGGCATACAGTTCACGCAATTGCGCCGCCGTTTCCTCGAGTAATGCGTCGATAGGGATGGGCTCTCGCGCGATGGTTGGCTCACGGGCGAAATCTAGGAATTCACTAATAATATAGTTTAACTGATCACTCTCTCGGATAGCAATGGCGGCGAGACGATCCACGAGAGCGGGCGTATCCATGTTTCTCGTGAGTTCTTCGAGAGAGCCGCGGATGGCTGCAATGGGATTACGGATCTCATGAGCCAGGCTGGCGGCCAATTCGCCAACGACCGCGAGGCGGTCCTGGCGCTTGAGTTCGTCGCGCATTTCGGCCAGTTCCGTCACGTCGGCCAAGGCGGCGATGAGGGCACGAAGCTGTCCCGAATTGTCTTTAATCTGGCTTGTAGACAGCGTAATAACTTTGGCGGAATTGTTGATCGAGACGCTGAACTCGAAGCGAGTGTAGTCGCGGCCGGTACGCAGTACGTTCATAATGGGACACTCGCCGCGGTCCTCCGAGATCAGAAACTGATCTACAGGATGTCCCAAAGTAGAACCTTCGGGCACCTCGAGTAAGCGGTCAGCGGCTTTGTTTTGAGCGGTGATAATACCGTCGGCATTGGTGATGAGGAAACCATCATTCATGCTGTCAAGGATTTCGCGCTGGAACTGCTGCATGCGGTAGATGCGCTGGTTCCAGTAGCCACTGATGGCGGCGGTCAGATAAAAGGCTAAGGCCTGCACCAAAAAACTGTAGAGGTAATTGAGCATGGCTTCGTCTTGCCACAGGCGATCGAATCCATCGACGAAGAAGCGAGCCGGTGGAAAGGCCAACTGAATAATGACAAAGAGGGCGGCCAACGTGGCGAAGATAAACCCATGCATGGGACCTAGCAGCAGACCGGCCTCAAGAATCACCACCACAAAAAGGAAGATGAACAGGCTGGTGGTTCCGCCAGTAAAGCTGACCGTGGCGGCGACAATGCCAAAGTCGACCAGTACCTGGGCCCAAGTGAGCAATCGGACCGGGCGGGTTCGCCGAAGGGTAAACAAATAGGACAGACAACTCGCCAGGCCGAGTACATAGAACAGAGCCAAAAGCCGGTTTAGAAAAGGATCGATGTCCCGCGCCAGTATGTAGGCTCCCGCCGCCACGATGGCCAGGACGACAATGCGAATGGCTCCCACATGCCACAGATGGGCATCGGGTCCTTCAGAGGGCGCATGGATACGAGTATGAACATTCCTGGGCATGCTTAGGCGCCACGCTCCAACAGACGCTGTAATCCTTCCGGGTTCTGGGTTTGTCGAAATGCCGTTTCCATGGTGATGATGTTGCGACGGAGCAACCGATACAAGGACTGGTTCATGGTCATCATGCCTTCGCCTGTACCAATCTCGATCATCGAGGGGATCTGTTCGATCTTCTCTTCGCGGATGAGGGAACGTATCGCCGTGTTGGGCAGCATCACTTCAAGACCCACGACCCGGCCTACCCCGTCAGCGCGGGGCAGGAGTTGTTGCACCACCACGCCTTCGAGAACGAACGAGAGCTGAGTACGAATCTGCGCCTGCTGCCCCTCGGGAAAGACGTCGACGATACGGTTGATGGTCTGCAGGGCATCATTGGTATGGAGGGTGGCAAAGGCCAGGTGGCCGGTTTCGGCAACGGTTAACGCTGCGGAGATGGTCTCGGGGTCGCGCATTTCGCCGATAAGGATTACATCAGGATCTTGGCGCAGCACATGCTTGAGAGCTCCACCGAAGGATAGCGTATCCGCGTTGACCTCCCGCTGATTGATAATCGAGCGGTTATGTCGGTGAAGAAACTCGATAGGATCTTCGATCGTAATGACATGAACGGCCCGCTCCCGGTTGATGCGGTCGATGATGGCTGCCAGAGTGGTGGACTTGCCGCTACCGGTAGGGCCGCAGACGAGAACCAGGCCCAAGGGCCGGTAGGCAAAATCGGCAACCACCCGGGGCAGTCCAAGCTCTTCGAAAGACTGGATATCAAAGGGGATGGCCCGGAATGCCGCGGCTACCGATCCGCGGTCGCGATAGACATTCATACGAAAACGGCTCACGCCTTCGATGCCGAAGGAAAGATCACATTCCTTTTGCGCCTCGAAGGTGGCGACCTGTTCCTCGCTCATGACACTATAAGCGACCTCTTGAGTCTGTTCGGGGCTTAACGAGGAATACTTGGGCAGGGTTTCGAGGGCGCCGTTGATACGAATAATCGGCGGTACGCCAACGGTCAGGTGCAAATCGCTCGCCCCCATTTCGATCATCATGCCGAGCATGCTTTTGATGTTGAGATCCATTTTAATCCCCCTACTCCCCCTTAACGGCTATGCCGAACTAACATAATGCCCATGAAATCACAACGACACCAATCAATCTGCGGGCGATACACGAAGCACTTCCTCAATGGTGGTTAGGCCCTTGGCGGCTTTTGCCAAGGCGTTCTGCCGGAGCGATTTCATGCCGCATTTGATCCCTTGGCGTTTGATGTCCATCGAAGGCGCACGTTTCATGATGAGATCCTGCAATTCGGGAAAGTTGGGCATAGCTTCAATAACCGCCAGCCGGCCTTTGTAACCGGTATCTTTACATTTTCCACATCCCCACCCACGTACAAAAGTTGGTTTGTGCCCATTGGGCGGATGGCGATATTGGATGCGCGTCAGCACCTCCTCCGGAACTTTGATGGTCTGCTTACAGTCCGGACATACCCGGCGCATTAGCCGTTGGGCCGCCGCCACGGCAACAGAGGATTGGACCAGGAAGGGTTCGAGGCCCATATCGGTGAGCCGGGTGAAGACGCTGGCGGCGTCGTTTGTATGCAATGTGCTCAGAACCAGGTGTCCGGTCAAGGCAGCCTTGACGGCAATATCACCCGTTTCCTCGTCGCGGATCTCACCGACCATGACAATATCGGGGTCCTGACGGAGGATACTGCGGAGCGCCGCCGCGAAGCTCAGGCCCACTTCGGGCCGGGCGGGTACCTGGTTGACGCCATATAGCTCGTATTCCACGGGATCTTCGACGGTGACAATGTTGCGTCCCGTATCGTTAAGACGATGCAGGGCGCTGTACAAGGTCGTGGTCTTACCACTTCCCGTCGGACCGGTAAGCAAAATCATGCCGAAAGGCAGCTTGAGCGATTCGCGAAAAGCCTCCATAGGTTGTTCTTCAAATCCAAGCTTCTCGAGGTCGAGGGTCAGGCTGCTCTTATCGAGAATACGCATCACGACCTTCTCGCCGTAATAACATGGAAGGAATGAGATACGAAAGTCTATTTCCCGTCCCCGAAACTTGATACGGAACCGGCCGTCTTGCGGAATCCGATGCTCAGAGATGTCGAGGTTGCTCATGATTTTAAGTCGCGAGAGCAACGCAGGCTGCATGTTTTTGGGCGGGCTCTTGGTTTCCTCTAGAACACCGTCAACGCGGTAGCGAACACGTAGGGTCTTTTCATAGGGCTCGACATGGATATCGCTGGCCCCCATTTCCAGCGCATTGGCAAGGATGAGGTTGACAAGCCGGATGACAGGACCTTCCTCCGCCTCGGCTTTTAGGGAACTGATGTCGCTGATATCCTGCTGCTCTTCCACCAGGTCGAGGTTCTCATCGGATTTGGAATCGCCGACCAGTTCGTTGTACAGCTCATCCCCCTGTTTGCCGCCATAGTGTCGGTTTATGGCCTCACTGAGTTCAGATGAGACGGCCACCACGGGTTCTATCTCATAGCTCGTGAGCATCCGTAGATCGTCAAGTGCCATGATATTCAACGGGTCCGACATGGCCAACGTGAGCACGTCCCCGGTGACGGATACAGGGAGCATCTGATATTGCTGTGCCAACGACTCAGGTACTTCGTCAAGCACCTCTTTAGGAATTTTATAATTGGCTACGCGGATATGGGGAATTCCAAGCTGCTCGCTCAGGGTAACGACGAGGTCTTCTTCATTCAGATATTGTTTGGAAAGCAACACACTGGCCAAGCTTTGGCCGGCCGTACGTTGCAGGGCAACGCATTCCTTGAGCCGGTCTTCGGTGATCAGCCCCTGTTCTAGCAAAACATCGCCAAGTCGACGTTTGACAGTCCTTGGTGGCAACGCTGGTAACCTCCTCGTGGTGCTTGTGCTTCCCTCGTGCGACGGCCCCAAAAAGGCCACCGTTATATTATCCCATATTTTTGCGCAAAGGGCCAAATTTTCCGCACAACGCACTTGATTTGATTGTTTTATATCGACAAATACGACTATTCAGCAGAATCAAAACCCAAATGGCTTAGGATCGAGTCCACCAAATCAACCGTGACGTCCTGTCCGACCAACTCGGCATAAGCCAGTACCTTTCGCAATGAACCGGTCATGCGCCGAATGTCGTTTGTGGCGCGGGTAGCAATGTGGGCAAGAATTGTATCGGGGATCTTGACGCCGGCATCACCGACATAGTGATGAAGAATAGCGAGGCGGGTTTGCCAATCGGGCGGCTGAAGACTGGCCACAACGCCGCTACCGAAACGGCTAATAAGACGTTGTTCGAGCTGACCCAGACGATTCGGCGCTTTGTCCCCGGCGATGATGATTTGGCGGTTTTCCTGTTCCAGGACATTGAAGATATGAAAGAACTCCTCCTGGGCTTCGATGCGACCGCCCAGAAACTGGATATCGTCGAGAATGAGAACATCCCACTTACAGTAAGCCTCCCGGAATGCGTCGAGGGCATGCTCCTCCAAGGCCTCGGTTAGTCGGCGGGCGAACCGGCTCGACGAGACATAACCGATGTTGCGCTCAGGGTCTTGCGATAGCGTCAAGTTCCCGATGGCATTGATGAGGTGGGTCTTTCCCACACCGACCTCGCCATAGATAAAGCAGGGATTGTAGGTTCCACCGGGTTGTTGGGCCACGGCCTGACTGATTTTCAGGGTAAAGGCATTGGCATCGCCTACAATGAAGTTCTCAAAGGTATAGCCGCTGAGAGGGGCCTCCGACTCGAGGGCCGCCAAGATTCGCTCGTCGATGCGCAATTCGACCTGGGGGCCTTCCAGAGCCTCGAGGGCGTCGCTCTCGGATTTGCCCAAGAGGGCCGCGGCCTGGCGACGTTTACGTTGCTGGGATCCGCTCCGGCTCAAAGCACGCCGGTTTTGCTCATTTACCGAAAGTGTCTCCATTTGGTTGGCAGTCCGTTCCGCTTCGGCGCGGGCCTGCTCGGCGGCTTCCTGAGCGGCTTGAACGGAGGAAAGGACCTCGTCGGCCTGGGACTCCCGCGATTCAAGAGCCACCTGGACAGCGGCCTGAGCCGCCTTCGCCGCTTCGAGGGCAGCCTCGGACAATTTGGCGATTCGGTCATCCTGGGCAACCTGAGTCCTACGCAAAGAATCAAGAGCCGTGGCAGCCTCAGCATCCACCGGCATCGCATCCGATGGAGTCTGGATAGACGCGCTCAGATCGTTTATGGCCTCACGCATGGCATCCCGAACACTACTTTGCATCAACCGGGCCAACTCCTCGGCAGAAGGTCCCTGAACAGGGGCAGCGACGTTGCGGCTCTCTGCCACCGAAGCAAATGCTTCGTGCATGGTCTCGCGCAGGCTTTCCCGCAGGCCCTCGATAAGCTCGTGCATCGGAACAGGAGCGGGTTCGGCGGTAGTCTTCGCCAGGGTTCCAACGGTCTCGCGCATGGCATCACGGACACTCTCCCGCATCAATGTTGCCATATCTTCCCACGAAGGAGACGGATCCGCCGCGGAGGCTTGATAAAGCCTCAGGGAAATGGCTGCAGCCGAATCTTCCATGGCCTCCCGAATGCTTTTGCTCACGATTTGCGCAAACTCATTGGCCGAAGCTTGAGACGGGGAAGTCGATTGGGAGGAAAGCGGTTCCTTAGTAGCGGTCGCAGAAGACCCGGCGGAGGATTTCGGCGCGGTGGATGTACCTGATTCAGCGGGGGATTCCGAAGGAGCGGACGCCGTTTCCTGCGCCACTTCAGTTTCCGGCGGTTTGGTCGTTGTTATGCTGAACCCGAGGGCGGACATGGACAGCTGTTCGTCGTCTTCATTTTCGAGCTTGAAGAAACGGCTTGCCGCTTGCTCGAAATGCTGCCATTCGCAAAGAATGGGCTTGATCTTGAGTTCCGGTTGGACCTGACGAATCTCATCGAGGGCATCCAGATCAAGTGGATCCACCATGGCGACGGTCAATATGCGCCCCAGCCGATCGATGGGTAACACGCTGTAGCGCAGGCAGATCTCCTCGGGAAGCAAAGCGAGCAGCTTCTCATCGATCTGATAGTCAAGCAGGTTGATATGGGGAATGCGGCATTGCTTCACCAAAAAATTGATCAGGGCGCTATGACTGATGTAGTCAAGCTCGACCAACACTTGCCCAAGAAACTGGCCCGATTCACGCTGTTTGGCCAAGGCGGTATCGAGTTGCTCCTGGGAGATCACATGCTCGGCCAACAGTATCTCGCCCAAACGGCGGCGGGCGGCCGGACCGTCCTCTGTAGGAGCATTTCGTAACATTCTTATCTGGATTCCGGGTCAGTGGTTGGATTTGTTGTCCCTATAGTCGTATAAGTTATAGCATAGAATATACTCGTCACGGTGGAAGTGTCAACAGAATACCCGGCCTAACCGGTTGGCTTGCAACCAGTTGGAGTAAAAGCGCAGTTATACTTTGACAGGCAATCCAGACTGAATTGATTCGTTGGCGGCTGCCGTGACTTTGAATGTTTTCAGCGCATCGGAATAGGTGCATCGCAGCCTGTTTCGTTTGCCGGTACGCACAGCCTCAATAAATGAACGTGATTCCTCGAAATACATGTCCTTTTTGGGGTGATACTGGCTGAGCTTTCCGTCTTCGCGAACGGTTAACCGGTTGTCAGAGAGATGAAAAGAGCTCTCCGGCGTGACGATATCCAGGAATTTGTGCCCATTGTAGCCCGCAACACAAGAGGAGGCGATCGAGGCGGTTGCGCCGGTTTTCATGCACATGGTGATCACGCTGCTGTCGTGAATATCATAGTCCTTGATTTGATTCATACACCCCGATGCGCCCGCAGCATAGACCTCGGCCACATCGCCGCAAAGATAGCGGATCATGTCGATGAGATGGGTGGTTTGGACCATGATCTGGCCCCCGCTTTTATCCATCTGACGCCACCACCAGATCTCAGGCAGGCCGCTACTCCACAGGCCCATAATCAGCGAGGGCGTTTTGCCACGAAGCATCTTTCGGGCCCGCACGGTAGTATCGGAATACCGGAAACAATATCCCACGCTACACAGCACACCGGATTTCCGAACCGCTTCCGAGACTGCTTTGGCCGTGGCGCAGTCCAAGGCGATGGGCTTCTCAATGAAGAGGTGGATCCCCTTTCTAGCAGCTTCAATTTCAATATCGCCATGAGCATAGGGCGGCACAGCCACATAGACCGCATGGGGCTTCACCTCCTCAAACATGACCCGATAGTCGGTGTAGGCTTCTCCCCCGTATTGCGCCGCTGCTTCTTGGGCCCTATCCCGCTCGGTATCGCAATGCCCCACAAACTCGATTTCATCCAATGTAGTCAGATTGCGATAGTGGACCTGTTGAATAGAACCGCAGCCAACAAATGCCAACCGAACCATCATAACGTCCCCCAGGAACTCTTTGTTTATTCCGCGGCGATTCCCGTCTTGCGCATAAACCTGTATTGTATCAGACATCGGAAACGATGTAAATCGATTGATCCGACGAAAATCGCTCCAAGATCTGAGGAGATGCTGTATGCTATGGGCAGCTTGACGCTCAGATGGAATGGATTCGGAACGCCTGTTGGGGGTTGGCACGAATAAGACGCCGAGTTTGAGCCTCATCGAATCCTACGGCATGTAGGGCGGGGATAAAATAGTTGAACAGGGTGTCGAAACGACGAAAGTCGCCTCCCCCATCTTCCCCGACGCTATACCAACCGGCATCATGGGAAATGAGAACATGGTCCAGGAGGCCCCGCTCATCCATGGCGCGGGTCAGGCCGACATGGATGTCGAGGGACTCGGGCGAGAGTCCATCAAATTCAACCCAAAGCCCATTTTCGACGGCCTCCACATGAAGGTCGGTGTCATCGACGGTGTGAGCATGAACCCAGATGAAGGCTCCATCGGCGACTTCCTCTTCGCGTAAAACGGCCATGGTTTCGCGGATGGCGGTGGCATCGGTGGTATGAGATGCGATGGGCAGACCGGTGGCGTGGTGGGTCCGTGCCGCTGCCTGGATCAGTTTGCGATCCATATCGGATAGGGGGCCGTTGTTCACGGCGGTTTTGATGAAGCCGGGACGAATGCCGGTATCGTCGATGCCGTCTTCCCATTCACGGGCCCAGCGGGCCGCCAAGGCATCGGCGTCTTCGTCATATGCATGGGGGGGCAAAAAATGGCCGTCCATCGCTCCGTAATAGCCGGTATTGGTGAGGATCCTGATGCCGCTTGCCTCGGATAACCGAGCCATCAGCCGGGGATCGCGGGCAAGATAGGCGGGAGTACACTCCACGAGGGTATCGACGCCCAGTTCGCGGGTGTGGTCGAGGTGAGGCATGACGGTCTCGAAGACGACCTCGGGGTCATACCGATCCGGGGACGTTTCAGCGGCGCCGATAAAATCAACGAGCAGGTGTTCATGGGGCAAAACCGTTCCCAGGGCTTCGGGCTCAACGGCCCCCGTAACGGTCATCGCTTTCTCGTTCGTCATCGTTTCATTTTTCGCCTGTGTCATCATCCCCACCCCCGCTGTCAGCGCCAAAGATCCTAAGAAAGTTCGGCGGCTCATTGCCATGGGTATGCCTCCTCTCGTATTTCGTTACACTACCTCCTATCCTAACGCCCGAGCGGCTTTTTATCAATCCACGACAGTACTTCAACCAAAGCATCTGCTGTGATATCCTCACAGAAACAGAAATCCGGCGGCAAATTAGGAGAAACGATAATGCCTCTAGCGTACCCAATGATACTGATGATTTTAGCCCTTGGCGGTCAGCAGGGTTCCGATACGCCGGAACCTTCGGAAGAAACAAATGCCGAACAGTTCGACGCAATCCTCAATCAGTTCGAACCGATTACGCCCCGTGGCGTCGCCACCCCTCGGGATTATGGACAGCGCATTCAGGACATCCTGTCCGGGGACCATATCCTCCGGGGCGTGATGTTATTGATTGCCGAACCCCATGATCTTGCCGAGGAGGATCTTCGCCGCCTGCGCCACGAATTCGGCGCCAATCACGTTCGGCTTTATTTTGCCAAGGGTACCGGCGTGACGCATGAGGAACACCGGATTCTGGACGACTGGCACGACAAGGATCCGGAAGCATCGCAGGGGTATGCCTGGACATTTCGTCTATTTCAGGAAAGATGGGAACCTTTGTTTCAGGAGTTAGACCTGCCCATCATCGTTCCCCTTATGGGCACGGAGTTTGACGTCCAAGACCAAGAAAGTCCATTTTGGACTGACCCAGAGCAACAGGAGGCCTTCATCGAGATGTGCGTCGAAAGGGCTCGTATTTGGAGCCAATCGGACGCGACCATTGCCTATAACCTTCTGAACGAACCTATTCCACCGGGCAGCCGACCTCGGTGGCGGGGCCCTCTTTACTGGGACTGGACGGAAGAAGAAGCCCGGGAAGACGCTCCCGACGGAGACAGGGTGTTGGCCGAGCTCTACAACGAAATCATCCGTCGGATTCGGGAATTCGATAGGGAACGTATCATCATCGTCGAACCCGGTCCCTTCGGGACTCCATGGGGTTTTCCCGGCTTGTTGCACGTGGAGGACGATCCCCGGCTGGTGTTCAGTTTCCATCAATACGCGCCCCACGGGTATACCCATTACGGTCATGACGCCTGGCAAGCGAAGGACCCGGCTCTATTACCGCCCATCGAGCAGAACGGTCTCTATCCTGACGAAGAACGGGGTTGGAATCGCGACGCCATTCTGGATATGTACGAGTATGTTCGGGAATTCCAACGAAAACGGGAAGCGCAGACAGGCCGTCCATGCATCATCTGGGTTGGGGAACTTGGCTTGACCCGCTTCTCGGACAAGGCCTCTCAGCATCGCTGGATCGTCGATTCGGTCAAGCCGATGGAGGAGTACGGTTGGGGCTGGGCCTATTTTGTATTCTCCGCGGGAACCAGTCCATGGTGGGATCACTTCGGCTACTACGGCCCCGAGGGAGATGATCTGGACGTGCAGGAGTATTTCAGGGCCTATCGGGAACTGGATTTTACCGCGTTCGAGGCATACCGGGACAGTGTACGACCGAGTTTTGCGCTTTTGATCGAGTACATGCGAGAATCTCGCAACGAATAACGGGGCTGGCCCGCCGAGGCCATGGAAATACGTTCCAACCAACCATATAGGGGAGCACCACAGCATGCATCATATATACCCAGAGTTTGACCTACAGAACCCACGAGTGGTGGAACGAAATAAGGAGCCGGGGCATGTGCCGCTCACACCGTATCCCGACACTTCGTCGGCCCTCGAAGGGAAACGCGAGGAATCGCCATGGTTCCAGTCGTTAAACGGCTCATGGCAGTTTCACCTGGCGCCAACGCCTGAGAGGGGGCCCGGAAAATTTTACATGCCGGATTACGATGTCTCGGATTGGGATGCCATCGAGGTACCCGGATGCTGGCAGATGCAGGGCTATGACAAGCCCATCTACACGAATGTAAAGATGCCATGGCCCAGTGAAGCGCCCCATGTGCCCATGGATGATAATCCAACCGGATCCTATCGGCGCACCTTCACCGTTCCTGAGGATTGGGTAGGTCGACAGACCTTTCTTCAGTTCGAGGGTGTGGACTCGGCGTTCTATGTGTGGGTGAACGGGCATCTGGTAGGGTTCAGCAAAGAAAGCCGGCTTGCCGCGGAATTCAACATCACCGCCTTTATCCAGGCAGGAACAAACACGCTGGCCGTGCAGGTATACCGCTGGTGTGACGGCAGTTACGTAGAAGACCAGGATATGTGGTGGTTGAGCGGAATCTATCGTGATGTATTCCTATATAGCACAGCGGATATGCGCATCGGCGATTTTTTTGTTACCACCGCATTGGACCCAAGCTTTACGGATGCCACGTTATCGGTTCGGACACGGATCGATAACAAGGGGACGGAAGCCCGCGCGGGAGTTCAACTAGAAGCCCAAGCCTACGATGCCAACGGCGCGCCTTTGTTGGACGAGCCCATGCGGACAACGGTCAATGTAGGACGCCGGTCCTATGTACGGCCCCATCTGTCTGGGGTGGTGCGGGCTCCGCGGAAATGGTCGGACGAGGACCCCTATCTGCATACCCTTGTGCTGACCCTTAAGGATGCGGATGGCCAGGTGATGGAAGTCGAACGATGTCGCTTTGGATTCCGGACGGTGGCCATCGAAGACGGGCAGCTCAAAGTCAACGGACGCCCCATTCTGATTCGGGGCGTTAACCGACATGAGTTCGACGAGATTCGGGGACGTTCGGTGACCATGGAATCGATGATCGCCGACATTCGGCTGATGAAGCAGTTCAACATCAATGCCGTGAGGACCTGTCATTATCCGGACGACCCCCGCTGGTATGACCTATGCGATGAATTCGGCATCTTTCTTTTTGATGAGGCAGATATCGAGTCTCACGCTCTGTGGAATCATGACGGTTTTACCCAGACCAACGACCCCGAATGGTCCTTTGCCCTGCTTGATCGGGGTCAACGCATGGTCGAACGAGACAAGAACCACCCAAGCGTCATTGCGTGGTCCATGGGGAACGAAGCCGGTTTTGGTCCAAACCATACGGCTCTATCGGCATGGATGCATGAATACGATCCGACCCGTCCGGTCCATTATCATCCTGCTGAAAACCATCCATGCGTAGACATTCTCGGTCCCA
>PWNM01000080.1 GCA_003557825.1 Candidatus Hydrogenedentota bacterium
CGCCGTGGGGGAAATGGCCGCCACTGTCGCCCACGAAATCCGCAACCCTCTGGGGGGTATCCGCGGGTTCGCCGCCCTCCTCGAACGAGACCTTGAGCATATGGACGCTCCTTACCGCTTGGTCCGGAAAATCACCGAAGGCGCAAAGGACCTCGAACGGGTGGTCAACGAGCTTCTCGAGTTCACCCGGCCAGTCGAGCTCCACCGGCGCAAGGTGAAACTCCGGGAACTGGTAGATGCCGCCCTGGCCTATGCCCCGCCCGAAGCGCGGACACTGTCATTTTATAACGAGCTGGATCCCGACTTGGAGGCCACGGTGGACCCCGATCGAATGCGACAGGTTTTTCTTAACATCCTGTTGAATGCCACCCAGAGTATGAAAGCGCCGGGGATAATACGCATTACCGGAGAACTCGAAGGAGGATACATAAACCTCGCATTTTCTGATAACGGCTGTGGGATGACATCGGCTCAGCTGAGCAAAGTGTTTGCGCCATTCTATACTACAAAGGACAAGGGAACGGGGCTAGGACTGGCCGTGGCAGCCAAATTTGCCGAGCTGCATGGGGGCGCTATTGAGGCCACAAGCCAGCCGGGCGAAGGCTCCACATTCTACGTTCGTATACCCCTAAAGGACCGCTGAAGCTATCATGGCACGTTTACGCATACTTGTTATCGATGATGAAGCGCTCATGCGCGATTACGTTCAGGAGACGTTAAGCCGCGCCGGACATGAAGTGGATTGTTGCGCTACGGGCCAGGAAGGTGTCGAGTGTGTTCGACAGACCGGCTACGATCTCGCCGTAACAGATCTACGAATGTCGCCCATGGACGGCATCGAATTCCTCCGGGCATTGCGATCGGAAAGTCCCGATACCCGCTGTATCATTATGACGGCATACGGTACCGTCGAAACGGCAGTCACCGCGCTTAAAGAAGGCGCCGACGACTATATCATGAAACCCTTTGCACCCGATGCCCTTGAGGTAGCGGTGTCGCGGACGATGGAACGGGCACGGCTGGCGGAGGAAAACCGGTATCTTCGCAACGAGGTCAGCCAGTCCTATGACTTACATGCCATGGTGGGCGAAGGTCCGGCGATGCGTCAGGTCTATGACCAGATCGAAAAAGTAGCCGACAGCCGGGCCACGGTACTGATTCGAGGCGAAAGCGGAACGGGTAAGGAGTTGGTGGCGCGGGCGATCCATCACTCCGGATGTCGGTCGGATAAGCCGTTTATTAAGGTGAACTGCGCCGCCCTGTCAGCAGGGCTCCTCGAAAGCGAATTATTCGGCCATGAAAAGGGGGCATTCACCGGGGCCCATGATCGCAAGATTGGACGTTTTGAACTGGCCGACGGCGGCGTACTGCTGCTGGACGAAGTGAGCGAGATCAGCCCCGAATTGCAGCCCAAGCTCTTGCGGGCCTTACAGGAACGCGAATTCGAACGCGTAGGCGGTACGACGCCCATTCAGGTGGATACCCGGATCATCTGTACCTCGAATCGTAATTTGGAACAAGCCGTGGCGAACGGCTCGTTTCGTGAAGACTTGTTTTTCCGACTCCACGTTATCCCGATTTACCTTCCCCCGCTCCGGCAACGGCGAGAAGACATCCCGCCGCTTATGGACCATTTCCTCAAACGATTTACCACCGAGAACCGCCGTAGCATAACCGGCTTTAGCGAGGAAGCACGGGCTTTATTCGTTGAATACGACTGGCCGGGAAACGTTCGAGAGTTGCAGAACGCCATTGAACGGGCCGTGGTGCTGACAAGCGAATCGGTCTTGGAACCCCAGCATTTCGCTCTGAGCGGAACACGGACCCAACATGCTGATAATGGCGATATGGTCTCTGTGCCTGTCGGGACCACGGTGGCCGAAATGGAAAAGACCCTGATCCTGCGCACGCTCGAAAAGGTTGACCAGAATCGCACCCATGCGGCAAAGGTCCTGGGTATCAGCGTACGCACACTGCGCAATAAGCTCAAGGAATACGCCATTGCATAGGTACTCGTAGGGGTCTACCGAGTGGTAACGCCCCCTACGTCAGGATTTCGGCGACACGGTCAAATTCGGCTTCGGTGTTGTAGAAATGGGGTGAGAACCGAAGCAACTCGAATCCAAGCCGGTTTTGTCGCAATGAAACCGAGATGCTAGCGGCCTGCAGGTTGCGCGCTTTTTCTTTCATATCGTGCACAGGATGGGTCAGCGCCATGATTCCCGAACGCTCGTCATCAACGCATTGGGTCCGCGTATCGTAATCCTCGAGGTACAATCGGTATCCCAGCGGCCGGACCCGCTCCAAAAAGGCCCGTCGAAGTTCGAGAATCCGGTCGGCAACCCGCTCGATGCCCAAGTTGATCAAAAACTGCATCGAGGCTTCCATGCCGTATATGCCGGGAAAATTAAGCGTTCCAGACTCATAACGACGTGCGCCTTCATAGAACTTAATGTCGTCCTGAGCGACAAACTGAGGCGAATAGACGTTCCACGAGCCAAGCAACACAGGACACAGCATGTCCTGCAATGTTTCCCGAACATAGAACACGCCCGCACCGCATGGTCCAAGCAGCCACTTGTGCGAGTCGGCACTGAGAAAATCCACGTATTGGACCGACAACGGAAAGGCTCCCAGCGTCTGAATGGCGTCGAGGCAAAAATAGATGCCCCGTTTGCGTAGATTACGGCCGATAGTATCCACGTCAATGCGATACCCGCTCAGGAAATTGCAGGAAGCCAAGGACACGAGACGGGTGCGAGGCGTTAGCGAAGCCTCGACTACGTCCCAGGTAATCACGCCGGGGTATTCGGGCCGGAGGCAAACAGGACGTACCCCCCGCTTTTTCAACGAAGTCCACGGATACACATTCGCTGGATAGTCATCCCGATAATATACAACCTCGTCGCCACTCGTCCACGGGAACCCATGGGCGACCAAATTCAGCCCCAATGAGGTCGGCCCCAATAGAGCGATTTCCTCCGGCGTACAGTGCAGAAGCTGGGCGGTAGTGTTCCGCGCCGCCCGCACCTGATGCCACGTTTGAGAGTTTTCCTGCGAGTCCAACGAACTCTCCCGGCAAAATCGGGCCATGGCCTCGACAGCGACCTGCGGCAAGGGCGCCACTCCCGCATGGGCCAGGAAAACACGTTCTCTGGTGATTGGAAAGGCCGATTCACGGGCCTGTTGATCGGTTATGAGCTGGGAAATAGTCATGGGTTGAGAGTGTACCTAATCCCTATGGGCTGATGCCAGTCGAAGACGTTGTATATTCCGTTGCTCTCCAACAGGAGTCGCATGACTCACTGAGTTGATCACACTCTCGAGATCTGGACAAATATAAGTCATTTTCAAGTAAATTTTATCTCAATATGACCAAGATTTAATCTTTATGGACACATACATCATCATGTGGTCAACCCACCGCTTTCATGGGCGATTCGCGTAACTTGTTCCTATAAAACGACTTACCACAAAAAAGCAAATTTGGCATCAAGTTTGCTTACATCTAATCAGCACCGGGAAGCGTAGAACGGTGCAGGCAATAGCCCAAAAAGAGGGGGTAATGATATGAACGCTGTTCAACATCAGGTAAAGCAGATTGGCCAACTCCTACTTCATGAGGGCCTTATCAGTGAACATGAACTGGAGAACGCTCTAGCTCATCAACAGGCCCATGGCGGTAAACTGGTGTCCCTACTAATCGAGTTGGGAAGCCTGACTCGACGCTCATTCGTAGATTTTTTGGGCCGTCAAGGCATCGCGGCCATCGACCTGGACCACTACCGAATTGATCAAGAGGTATTGGCCCTCATTCCGCGTACATTTGCCCTCGAACTTGAGATCATCCCGATTGATCAACTCGGCAAACTGCTCACCATAGCTATGGTGTGTCCGCTGGACACAGCAACCATTGAAAAAATCGAGGAATTCACAGGTCTTCGGGTCACCCCATTACTTTGTTCGGCTGGGAGCTTGGATCGTGCCATCGCACGATATTACTCCGAAGATGACCTACGTGACGAGGAGCAGGACACTCATACTGCCGGTTTCTCTCAACCCACCCGCAGTAATGATGATAATGAGGGTGAGCTGCTTAATATTGAAGCAATTAAGGAAGGCTGGGTAGGCGGCTGGAAAAACGAAAACGAAGAGCCGGCTCGAATAACGCCGTGTGACACCATCTGCCCCGCATGCCAACGACGCACACCCGGACGACGTCATGGGTTTTCCTTTTGTGGCCATTGCGGTGTTCAACTGGCCGTCACCTGTCCGAGCTGCAACGCGACGGAATCACGTACCGATGCGCGCTTTTGCCGTTGCTGTGGGGAATCCTTTTCTGATCAAGCTCTGGATCACATGCATTGGGCGACACAAAAGCAAGAGAACACGCTAAAGGCATTCGAGATATAACATGATCCATTATGAAGGAGTTAGGCAAATGACAACCGATTGGCTCTATGAACTAGATGATTTCGGAGAGACGCCCTTCCAACGCGGTCTCAAATCGGGAAATGGCGGCACGGCTTTGTTGATACTCAATGAAGCTGAGAAGCAGGGTAAATCAGAGGATGACCCAAGCATCACGGTCCACGAGGCCGCAGCAGCGGGTATGGTCGGCCTTGTCCGCGCATTTCTGGATATGGGCGCCGATGTCAACGACGTAGACGTGGACGGATTGGCGCTAATCCATCGAGCCGCCCTGAATGGCA
>PWNM01000510.1 GCA_003557825.1 Candidatus Hydrogenedentota bacterium
AGTTTTCCAATGCCGACCTCATCCTGTGTGGAGCAAGTCATCAGGGCTTCACGCGACAAGTCGGTACGACGCTGTTTGTAAACCCCGGCAGTCTGGGAATTGCCAATGCGGAGGGTTCGGGCACCTTTGCAACGGTGAACACTGAAGAGGATCCTTGGGCTGTCACATTCCATGAAGTGCCGCTCGCGGAAAATCCGAGTGGCCCTCCAAATGCCGTATGCTGATAGGCTGTGCGATTGCGCCGGTCAATCCAAGTGGTTTTTAGCGCTTTACCCTGGAGGCGACGATACGTGCTAGATATTAACAATCTGGCTGTAATGGCCGGGGGCATCACCTTAGTCCGCGGGTTCTCGGTTTATCTCAAACGGGGCGAGCTGGTTGCATTGGCGGGTCCTTCAGGGAGTGGCAAAACCACATTGCTGCGGACGATCGCCGGTTTGGTTGATCCCGCCGAGGGGCAGATTCTTTTGGATGATCGGACTCCCGAACAACATGAATGGCCTCGTTTCCGGCGTCGTGTGATCTTGGTACAACAGCGTCCCACCGTTTTCGAAGGGAGTGTTGAGGACAACCTGAAACGCCCATTTCGGTATCGAAGCGCCGGCAAGGCCTATTCACGCGACGATGCCGTTCGGTTACTCGAAACCTTTTTGATCGAACCGGAGCGGCTTACACAAGAGGCGCGGTCCCTTTCGGAAGGCCAACAGCAACGCATCTGCCTCGTACGTGCGTTGCTCCTTGAGCCCGACGTCCTTCTGCTGGATGAACCCACCAGCGCCCTCGATGCATCTGCCATCGAGGCCGTCGAGTCACTCCTGCGCGAGGAGGTAACCCGTCGCAAGGCCGGCGCCCTAATCGTGACCCACGATGAACAACAAGCGGATCGATGGTGCGACCGGACCATCCATTTGGACAGGGAGGACCGCAATGCCTGAGTCGGGAGACGTGATCATTCTGGGTTGGGCAGACCTGCTCATCGCCACGGTCCTGGTCGTCATCGCTGGTATGGTCAGCGTGGCCCTTCGCATTCGACTGGAGAAGCAACTCGCCATTGCCACTATTCGTACCGTGGTGCAACTGTTACTGATAGGCTATGTTCTGCGCATGGTGTTCGAACTTGACCATCCGGTTGGCGTACTCGCCATCATGCTCGTTATGTTGGCAGCAGCAAGCCATGCTGCCGTACGCCGGTCGTCGCGTACTTTTCCGGGCGATATGACGTTGGCCTTTGGTACGCTCCTCCTGACCGGTTTCGTTACCACGTTTACCGTGACCAGCCTTATCATCGGCGTGGAACCCTGGTTCCGCCCGCAATATGTCATTCCCTTGGTGGGAATGATATTGGGCAACGGGCTTACCGGAATTTCGCTTTGTCTGGATAACATACTCGAGTCGTTGGTGAAACGACGCAACGAAGTGGAAATGGAATTGGCTCACGGCGCCTCAAAATGGGAGGCCGCTGTGGGACCGCTATCCGAAGGGGTTCGACGGGGGATGATCCCGATTATCAACTCGATGATGGTCGTGGGGATTGTTTCGCTGCCCGGCATGATGACGGGGCAGATCCTCGCCAATACCGATCCGGCCGAGGCCGTCAAATATCAGATCGTCGTTATGTTCATGCTCGCCGCTGCCACGTCAATCGGATGCATGGTCATGGCCCTACTTATCTACTGGCGATGCTTTAACACGCACCACCAGCTCAAGGACGAATTCATCCTCACTCGAAAAGGATAGTCAAGCCGGCTCGTCTTCCTGGTCCACTGCATCGGTCTCGGGAATCAGGCTCTTACAAGCCTGATTCGACGCAAAGACCTTCAGAATCCGGTCCCGAACCAGACGCAGTCGTTTGTCCCTATCCCCAATGATCGGTACCTGGCCACCCGCCATGCTGCGATGTCCGCCTCCCGTGCCAATGTGTGACACGACGCGTTTCATACGTTCGGCCAAATTACCGCGCGCATCGCCGGCGCGCATGGACAAAAAGATCGTATCACCAACGGGGCCATAGCACACTGCCGTGCGAACGATATCCAGGCGCAGCATCATGTCGGCCACTTCGGCGAACATGTCAGGCGAGGGGGCATCGCGGATGAGCACGATGACGGTTTTTCCGGCGATGACGGCGTTGCTGAGACTCTCACGCATGGCCGCAAAATACTCGACCGGAACCGGGGCTCGGCGGATCCGGGCTAACCGGCGAGCGTCGGCCAACGGAACAAGCGTTTGGAATGCAGTGATATCGGCCGGCGATGCTTCACGACCCAGCTCCTGCGTATCCGCTTGTATGCCGTAGTAGAGGGCTGTTGCCAAACCGACGTCCGGTTTGATGGAGGCAACCTGCAGGTATTCGTAGAGAATCGTTGAAGTAGCGCCATATTCAGGCCGTATGTCACTAAACTCCGCCTTCCAAAGGGATTTTTTCGGAGGAACATGATGGTCTATAACCACATCGGCAGGGCGAGCCGTCAACAGGGCGTTGTTTCCCGAGCGAGGCTGGGTATCTACCAAACACAGAAGCTTATACCGATCTAGATGCGCGGGCTCCACCTTTCGCAGATCAAACCTCAGTTCATCCACCATGGCTTTGTTTTCGGCTCGCCCGATGATCCCCGCGTAGCCAATGGTCGCATGTTTATCAAGCTGGTCGGACACCAATGTGCGAACGGCGATTGCGCTCGCGATAGCATCGGGATCGGGGTTGTTTTGCATGAGCACCAGGATGCGGCCTTTGCGGGAACATATATCTAAGAGCTTCTGCAATGCGGCGGCGCTTCGTTCGAGGTCGAGATGCTGCGTCATGGCTTCAGCTCCTTTCCCGCTTGGCGGCTCCAAGTGTTACACGTTAAACCGGAACAATACGATGTCTCCATCTTGCATAACATATTCCTTCCCTTCAAGGCGGACATGCCCGGCTTCTTTGGCCTTGGCCATCGAGCCTGCTGCCATGAAAGCATCATACGGGACTACCTCGGCTCGGATAAACCCGCGTTGGATATCGCTGTGAATGGTTCCTGCGGCATCAACGGCCTTCGTTCCTTTCGGAATGGTCCAGGCACGCACCTCGGGATCACCCGCTGTCAAGAAACTCATGAGTCCCAGCATGTCGTACGCTGTTTGCAGAAAACGAACCCGAGACTCCTCACCCAGCCCCAGCTCCTCACGAAAAGCAGCACGCTCCTCCTCGGACAGTTGGGCCACCTCGAGTTCCATGGCTCCACAAAACTCGATCAACGGTTGCCCTGTTTCGGCGGCGTAGTCGGCAAGCCCGGCCGGATCCGGTTTGCCGATGGATTCCTCACCGTAGTTGCCCAACAATATGAGCGGCTTTTGGGATAGGAAACAATACCCCGCTATCTCCTTGGCTTCTTGAGCAGACAGCGGCAGGCTCCGCAGAGATTTCCCGCTTTCAATATGGTCGCGAGCACGGCACAGGATATGGTATTCGGTATCTTTGCGGTTCTCCTTTTCCAGACGCTCGATACGGCGCTCAATAACAATGAGATCGGTAAGCTGAAGCTCTTCTTCAAGTCGCTTGCAGTCTCGCACGGGATCGACCGAGCCTAGTGGATGGAGCACGTCTTCGTTTTCGAAGGCGCGCACTACATGGACCAAGGCCTCAACATTTTTCAGCACCGTCAAAGCTGCGCTGTCCAGGACTTTGGTTTCACCCGCCGATTCATTGGGAGCAATGTCCACAAACTGCACTTCGGCATAGGTAGTTTTTTTCGGCTTATAAACGGCCGAAAGCGCATCAATCCGTTCATCCGGTACTTTGATGACAGCCAGATTGGCATCTCGACTGCCAAAGGCTCCTACTTCAGCCTTTGCCCCCGTAAGAGCGTTAAAAATGGTCGTCTTACCCGAACGGGCAAAGCCGATAATTCCTACTTTCATAAAAACTCCTCTTCTGCTTGGTAGCAGAGAAGCATACCAAGCGACCTTTATAGGGTGCAACGGCGGGGCTCCGTAGGCGCCAGATGGACCGTATCAAATGGATGAAAATTTGACGGGAAATGTGACTTATGGCACGATAGTGCCACATCACGCCGATTGTCTATGCAGTTCCAGCCAAACCGGTAGGGTGTTCCGTGCGCCTAAACTCGGGAATATTTCTCGCGTTCAGTGCGTGAGAACCAATAAACAGAAGGACGCAGTATCGTGTTGTGTCGTTTGCCGTTCGGAACGACCATGGAAAGGAATGACGATGGCAAAGTACGAGTACACCATGGGCAAGGATATGGACCTGAAGGCCGAAGAGAAAAAGGTTCTCGAAAGGGGCTACATGAAGGCCAATATCCTGCTGCATGCGATGTTTAAAATGATGGACATTTTGTACGGCAAAGACATCACCATGGAAAAGGCCGTCATTATCGAGGTACTGGCCCGGTATCCCTACTGGGCATGGGAAAACGCCGCCTATCATAAACTGAGCAAGGAATACGCGAAATCCGAGTTTCCGACCAAGGAAGAAACCGAACGCCAGCTCCATCTCATCGACTTGGGGCGCCGATCGCAAGATAACGAGCAGTGGCACCTTCTTATCATCAAGGATTTACTCAGGCAGCGGAACATCCATCAGGATTGGTTCCATAAGGTTCTCCTGCCCCGCTTTTTCGCCTTCGGCTATTACTACATGACCAAGTGGATGTACAAGTTTAAGCCCGACTGGTCTTTCGCCCTCAACGCCCGGTTTGAATCCCATGCGGA
>PWNM01000319.1 GCA_003557825.1 Candidatus Hydrogenedentota bacterium
AGAGATATTGCTCAATGAGAGCGTAATCTCCTCATTCCTGTGAAAATCTTCCCCAGGAACTTCAATCGCGTCAAGACACGAGGGTTGGAAGCTTACATATCTACCATCCTCAGATTGTTTGTTTATTGCTGTCTCAATAGCCTTGAACGCATCCCATGCGGAGACGTTTTCCACGTGAAGATCAATCCGTTCGGCAAGTTTCGTTTCGTCCTCCGTGGGATACACGTACAAGCTACCTTGTTCTTCTTTGAACGAATACCGCCTGTTCTCGTGGCGTTCCAGAATGTGTACCAATCGATTCAGTACGTCGCCAAGGTACTCGCCTCGGTCAATATCGAATCGAGATCCGACCGTCTCGTATTCCTGCTCCGTGTAGGGAATCCGGCTAGATTCAAACGAGAATCGTATACCGAATGCCTTTTCGATTGTCTGCTTCACTGCGACCAGTAGCAACTGGTCCGGAGATGGAGCGACGGAAATCTTCGCCTGAAGCGTCATCAGATCGGTACTCTCTGTGCTGTCGCCATGGGGCTCGCTCGCCGGGGCATAGCCATACAGAACCGACAACAAGGCGGTAAATGCGCCCACCATCAGCAATGGGGCGAGTCCCCGTCGTGACCATGGAAAAGATTTGTATAGCATCTCTCATCTCCTCTTTATTCTATCGCAATGGGCGCCTTTGGCTCGGCGCTTGGTCGACGAATTGCGGTGATCATACGGATGTCGGCCAGAATAACCATGCCGCGCGGGCCTTCGTATCACTCGTACGCGGCGATGATCTGTTCCCGGAATTGCTCCCCGTCCTCTGGCTCCCGCCAATAATATCCACTTACGTTCCAGGCATCGAATGATTCCAACATCCATTCCTTGTCGCCGATCTTCTCCATATCATAGTGTTCAAGGATCACCTCGAAACAGATACCTCGCGTCATGGCATCGTCCGTGCCGTACCCTTCGGAGAGGGTCTGCCGCAGCAGCGGGATGAACCTGGGGTCCGGACCGCTTGTCTGGTGCAGCAACGAAACATATCTAGGCTCAGGACCATTAACTATTCCCCCGAAGGCTTGCGCGGCCACGTAATCCAATCCACGCTCCATCCATCGCTCCACCACCTCATCCTGAACGGAGGGGTCCCGTAGATCCCACATTACATAATACAGCTCGTTCAAGCGATACTTCGTAAAACCGAAGTCACCTGGGTCTTCCCACATCTTGAACAGGAAATCCAGCGCCTTCTCCTTATGCGTTTCGTCTCCCCATTTCCGCGTAATCTGTATCGCCTCAAGACGGTACTGTGGCTGAGGCAGCCCCTTCTCGTCTTTGCTGACGCGTCGCATAACCTCGCCGCGCCACAAAGCCTCCAGAAAGTCCAGCACTTCGTCTCTATACCCTTCCGCATCCAACGCCAGCAGCGTACGGGCTGCCTCGAGCCACGCATTCGGTTGGTACTCATCGCTCCCCATCACCTCGGCGATGTGCGGCGCCACCTCGCTCCGGCCAACCTGCCTCAACGTTTCGAGGGCAATTAGCCCAACGCTGCTGGAGACCCCAGGTTCTTTACTCTTTTCCACCAGAGCCACCAGGTCTGACGCAGCGTCCGGATAATCCAGCAGCCCGGCTACGCGCACGGACCAATGCATATCTTGGGTAAGCACCACACGAAACGCCTCGATCCCGTGAGGATCAAGGTCGTGAATCGCGGCGGCTCTCTCCTCATCGGTTCTGTCGCGGTCTCGGAGGATGGCCCGGACTTCCTCCACGGGCAGTTCGGCATCCCCCCAGGCCGGGCTCACACACACAATCAACAACGCGAATTTGATTCCGACAAGCATCTGCCTACTCCCACACTGTGGCGCCCGCCTCAAAACGAGCTGGCTTGTTGTAATCTGCGCCTATATGGTGCATATACGCCCTAACCCACATATTGCGCATTACAGGATTGTCCGGATACCCCCCTTCAAACATCACGTTGTCAGGATGATTCATTCTCTCCAACGGATCACCTCTCCTTTCAGAATATCGAGTCCAGCGCGGTACCGCCTGATAACTACACGGTCAGCGAACTCGTCCGCATAGGCCTCCAGATATGATTCGTTTGCTTCCACGAGCCGTTCGATACTATCCGCAAACTTCCGGCGGTCCTCCGCATAGATATCAACCGTTGCCCCAACCCTCCGTATAATCGTATTGAAGAACCTATCAAACTCAAGCTCCGACATGCGCCTTGCGCCGGTCCCTATGTAGTCTGGATCGAGCAATGCCTTCACCACCGACAGGGCGCTATCATCCCCCGCACGAATGAGGGTCGTCGCCAACCAGTCCGCAATCTCCAAACGGGTGCTCGTATATGCTTCGCGCCCTTCGGTCACTGCCTCAAAGGCGCGCCTGTGAAAGGCATGCACCTCCTCCGTATCCCAAACTGAGGCGCGTGTCTGAGAGATCAGGATGCAAGCCCGAAGAATCTCTTCATCGATCGGATCGCTACTCAGCGCCCTTCGGTACGCACTATACAGAATGCCCATATCCTCGTCCGACAACTCTTCTGCGACTTGTTCTGCTATTGCCTCTCTGATCTCTTCACGATGAAGCTCACTTCTAAACGACCGTGATCGAACTTTTCCAGACCGGTCGTATGGGTAAGGCAAGACAGGAAGGCGGCCCAAACTTCTTTGACATGGAATTGTGATAGTACTTGGGTTTGCGCAGACGTATTCACCCGAATCCGTTCGCAGGCCAACAGGCGTCATCCTTGCCTTCACCACTGTATCCTGGAAGAGCTGAAACAAAGCTCCATCTACTTCGGAAACATACTCCCATGATGGATCATATGCGGCTTGCTCATCAGGTTCATGAGGAGACACCAGCCAGTGACTAAGGACCTGCAAACAGGCTAACACAACAATACTTAAAGATTTCATTACTCGTGTACCTCCTACATCCTAAGTTTCATACGCCTATATCAACCACCGCCTATCCGGAGACGCGTTGAGGAATCATGATCGAATCTCGAACATCCCGTTCATTCAATGGCCCATGCTGAATTCCCCGTTTCAAAAGCGTTTGGCTTGCTTATGTACGGGTTATCAACAGGCTGTGGCGTTCTCAGATACTTCTTCACCCACATATTTCTCAGTGCGTTGTCGGTATCTTCAGGAGTACTCATCACGTTATCCGGAAAATCCTTCGCCACGATCCGCACCACCGCCGGGAAGTAATCCACCACGTTGCTCTCGCTGCCCTGGTAGCTGTTGATCAGCCCGTCGCCATGGCTCACCTTTCCCTGGGGACGGCCAACCCTGTATCAGGGTCAATGTCGAACAGGAGTCTGTGCGCCCTACGGTCGTAGAGCCCGCGTGCTTCCAGATCCTCAATCGCGGCGGTGAAAGACTCATATTCGCCGATCGGAAAGATGGTAGGCTCAACAGGCTCAAGCTCCGGAAAAAGCTTGTGCCGAAGCGCCACCCACCGTTTTGTCGTTCGCTCCGTAACAGGTCTTCCTATTCCCTGGAAGTTGAAAAGGCCATGCTGCAGGCACTTCTCCTTTACCCATGGCCGGGGGAACACGTCCTCTGAGTAATACTCCAGTACATGCTCCAGCAACGATAGGGGAACGGCGCTTTCCTCCTCAGGGAAGGTTTTTCCATCGGCGTCCAGGAACTTCTTGACCAGCGGGGCTATCTCTTTGTCGCCATCCGACATAATCTCCAACAGGAACGCGTACGGCCACGGGGGTCTAAATCCTCCCGCTTTGTCTGTTCTACGCCACAGGGATTCCCAAGCGGATACCATGGCCTCTCTTATCTCGGGGTCCTCCAATCGCCAATACGCGATTGCTCTTGAAGCGGGTCTTGCCGTAGATGTCTTCTCATGCTGCTCATAATCAGCTCGGATGAACCGCTCCGCCTCCCGCGCGGCGTCTCCATCGAACCGAAGCAGGTAGGAGGCGGCGTAAACACGCATATCAGATTCGAGGTGGCCGGCGTTCATGATCCGCCGCAGCGCTTCGCGCGCGGTATGGTCTCCGAAGTGCCCCAATGTCACGACGGCTTGGTACTGGGAGTGCAACACGCTGGCACGGACGTAACGGCCTCCCTCTGGTTTGCCCTCCAAGGGCAGTTGGACGATAGTTTCGACCGCCCTTGAGGTATCTGTGAAAGCGCCGCGGTCGTGCAATTTGCGTAACGCTACGAGCCAGACGTACGGGGTTCTTGTGGCTTCAAGCGGTTCGGCAAGCATTTCAAGCACGATCGGAACGGCCTCTTCCCCGTACTCCGCGATGCGTTCCCCAACCGGCACATAGTCGGTTCTTCCGACGTATAGACCCGGCTCCGCGTAGTCGCGCCAAGAATCATCGTGAACGAGGTCAATCAACTTCTCCCGCAACGCTTCCGTACGTTCCGGATCGGGTTGCTCCTGGCTCAATGCGGCCATGGTTATCCCGTAGACCATGAGCCCTGCGAGTAACAATCTGCACCAATTCAGCTTCTTCATGGGTCGGTACCTCCTCATTCTTATCCTATGCAATTTATCCTATCATAAATACATTGTACAGAAAAATGCTTGTGTGCGATTTGCGTTCGGATAGGGTATGATTGCAGTTGCTTGTGGTTTGGATTGGAGGACGAATCGATGGGGATGAACCGTTTGTCGGTGGTAGTGTTGATGGGGATCATGCTGGCTCCGTTG
>PWNM01000467.1 GCA_003557825.1 Candidatus Hydrogenedentota bacterium
CTCCTCCCCTTCTCGAACGTCCCAGGTGCGGTTGGCCTTGTTGAAGTAAAATTGGCCTTGTTCCATAGCGTCACGGACGGCTTCGGTGGTGAGTTCGCCGAGGGGGAACACGGTGTAGGTCTCGCGGGCATTGTTCAGGGCATGCATGTCATCGTTGCCGAAACCCCACACGGGCCGTTCCGGCATGAGCCGTGCCAGCAGTTGATCCCATAGGCCTTCGGTATACGGTTCCTCGGCTTCACCGCAATTGGTGATTTCCATGCCGATGAGGTGGTCGAACTGCTCGAAATGATTCTGATACCAGGCCACGGGCTGCCTTGGCGGTCGGGCCGGCCAATGAGGGTGGTTCCAGATCATCAGGCCCTCCCGTTCTTGCACCCCTCGCAGCTCCCGGAGTTGCTCTTCATCTGAAAGTTCGGTCGCAGGCGCGCCGTAATCGTTGAAATAGCTATTGGCATGATGCTGCAACGATAGCTCGTTTCCTTCGATGCCCACCATACCCAATTCCGCCGGGTCCGGTCCGCCGTAATCGGTCCAGGGCCAGGTGGGCTGATGGGGAAAGCCATCCGGCTTGGGGTCGAGGGGATAGGGCGAAGCCTCCTCTTCGGGAACCTCGCCCATTTCGACCCGCAAATTGGGCGCGTTGTTGTCGTGGTCGGTGATGGACAAAATCGTGAACCCCGCCCCATGATAGGCGCGTACCACCTCGTCCACCATATGATAGCCGTCGCTCTGCAAGGTATGGACGTGCAAGGCGGCCCTGTGGTGGTCATAGGTATCCCAATCCACATGGGCATAGGGATTCACCACGACCAGAACAGGTTCAAAGGCCTCCGATTCGGCAGCCATCGCTGTCCCCCATCCCATAAATACTGCGGCGAGTAGACTCCGTGTGAACCATCGTTCATGTCGGCCCATTGTTCCCAACCTCCCTATCGTCGGTTTATTCAGGATGAATATCCAGGTCCATGATATATTCGGCTAAACCTTCTTCGACGGAACTCCATGTTTGCCCTTCCACCATGGTCATGTCCCAGACCCAATGCAACGAGCCTTGATAGCCCATATCATAAGCCTGTTCGAGCATCTCGCGGAGCATAACCCGCGCTTCGTCGATGGTATTGCGCTTGAAGACGCCGTATTCGCCGACGATGGCCGGTTTGGCGCTGGGGCCGACAGCATCCCATTCGTGGGCGTCGGGTCGGACCTTGGACGTCCCATCCCACGGGTAAATGTGGATATCCAGGAAGTCGAGCAGGCAGTCGTCGCTCGCCAGCACCGCTGGGCGCGGAGGCCTCCGCGGGTCGCGGTCATCGGGCAGCAGACCGTTGTACGGCTCACGGCCGTGGGCATCGGCGGTCCACATGCCGATGGTGGTCAATGCATCGGGGTCGACCGATTTCACCGCTTCCGTCAGCACGTTCGAGAAGTGTTTGATAGCATCGTCATAGCTGGCTTGCCGTTCATGTTTGTCGGCCATGTCGTAGGTTTGCCCGGTGCTCGTACGAACGGTGCCCTCGCTGAGCAAATAGGGCCCCTGATTATGATTGACGAATACTTCATTGGCAAAGGACCATCCGAGAACGGTGCGCAACAAGCCGGGATCCGTTTCCTTAATGTATCGGACGAAATCGGCCACGGCCATCCGCTTTGCGGCGAGGGGGCCGGGACTCAGGTAGTTGCGGTTATACCCCGTAATCGCAGGATCGGCATCGGCCTCCCGCTCGGCATTGGCGGCGATGGCGCTGTAATAGGCGTTGTGGGGCGTTTCATCCATAACGGGCATAACATAGATGCCATGGCGCGTGGCTCTTTGGAAGAAATCGACCACGTTCTCCATGTAGGCCCCATTGAGACCTCGGCTGTCCTGTCCGCCTGTGAAACCCGCCTCGTCCTGAGTTCCCCAGATCCACACCCGAATCGTGTTTGTACCCACGTCGGCCATTTCCGACAACACGCCTTCCATCTCGTCGGGATCGTACAAGCCAACATTGAACGTGTAATGCCAGCCCGAGTGGCGCTCTTCCAGCACGGTATGATTGAAACCAAGGGGAACGAACCGTTCGGCCGTTTCTCGCACATAGAACTCGGCCTGCCCCTCGGGGGACCGGCGGACGCCGATAGCGGGCAATGGGTCAACGGGGTCATGGTCCTTGGGCGTGGGATGCTCCGGTTCGACCATTTCGATGGGCTCGGGTTCCAGAGCCATTCCAGAAAGGCGCACATTGGCGAATCCCGCTACATTGCCGAAATGGGTCAGGGCCACTTCGCCCACTGCATGGCGGTCATCGGATGCTTCGAGCACGAGAGTGTCGTCCGCATAGCAGCGGATTTGCTCGCCTTCCAGCTCGATGCGGAGACGTATCGGCTCCTCGCGAGGACGCAGGTTGGTTTCGGTTTCGGCCAAGTCGGTACCACCCGGTACGACCAGTGAAACCCGGCCATCGGCGCGGATAAAAAACATGTAGCCGCCATGCCAAATACCCCCGTCCAGCGGCCCCGGCGATCGGGTCAACAGCCCGGCCCAGACACTTTCGGTATCCCAGTACACATCCGGTATCATTACATCCGCCTCGAAAGCCAGATCCTCGAATCGAAGCGCAGGCAATGCCAACACGCCTCCATGGAAAAAGGGATCCGGGTGGGTCATCATGCCATCCTCAAGCGCCCAACCGTCTTGAAGCGGAATCCAGTCCGATTCGAGTTCGACAGCAGTCCAGTTTTGGTCAAGTGACTCGGTCACAGCAGGTACTGCCCCAAAAAGTAACAACCCCGCTATACTAGCATGTACCAGATACATCATCATTCGTCTCCCTGTTCAATTGCATTACAGTTTGGACACGAGCATAGCGAATTTCCGGCCTCCGAGGCCAATGCAGCCCAATAGCCACGGACACGGCCAGCCCCGATGCTCCATTTGGCAGGCATGCGGCAAATGTGCTTTACTACACGCTACCATTTGTGTTTTTTCCATATTGCGACCAACCGCCAGGAGTTGATTTCTATGTTCTACTATAGGCTCGTAGCGTGCGATGTGCTCACTCGAGAGGTGTGCCATTGCATCGCCCGTTCGCCCCATGCCATCGATCCGGTATTCACCGAAAAAGGAGAGCACGATCAACCGAACGCCATGCGGATCCACTTGCAAACCATTATCGATGGGGCCCAGGAAAAGGAGTACGACGCCATTCTGTTGGCCTATGGCCTTTGCGGCAACGCAACCGTCGGTCTGCAAGCAAGGAAGCAGCCGCTGGTGATCCCCCGGGCCCACGATTGCACGACCCTGTTCCTTGGCTCGAAGGCAATGTTCACCGAGCACTTTGGCAAGAATCCAAGCCAAACTTGGGCATCCATCGGGTATTCGGAGCGGGGCGATAAGGTAATCGCCGACGACAGCACCCGACAACATCTGGGCCTCGAACAGTCGCTCGACGAGTTGATCGAGCTGTACGGCGAGGAAAACGCCCAATACATGCTGGGTATGTTGCGAACGGAACACGGCTCGGATGACGTGGTGTTCATCGACGTTCCTGAGACGCGGATCGAGTCCGTCCACGATCGAATACGTGCTATTGCTGAAGCGGAAGGCAAACCCGTGCGCGAAGTAACGGGAAGCATTCGACTGATCGACCAGCTCTTGGCAGGCGATTGGCCGGAAGACGATTTCCTGGTGGTTCCACCGGGACATCGCATCGAAGCAGTGTATGACGCCGACGAGGTCGCCCGGGCTGTTCCTATTTCGGCATAGGCGCGGCGTTGCATCCGGACCTCGCGGGAGCGCAGAATGGCCTTATTGGACTATGGTGAAGCGGTACAACCAGGAGGATCGGGTCATGACGACGCCAAACGAATCGAAATCACACAGCATGACGCGCCGGGGATTTCTGCAGCGGTCGGCAGGGGCAGGCGCGGCAGTGATGCTGGCCCAGGCGGGTGCGGCGCAGAGCACGCAAGCGAATAGCAAAATCGAGTTGGGCATCATCGGGTGCGGCGGCCGGGGCAAGTGGATTGCTCAAGGATTCATGGAGCACGGCGGCTATCAGATCACGGCGCTGGCCGACTATTTCCTCGACGAGACGGCTCCGGTAGCTCGGCAATTCGGCATTCCTCAATCCCGCTGTTTTTCGGGCTTGAACGGGTACCGCCGGCTCCTCGAAAGCGGTGTCGACGCCGTGGCTCTCGAGACGCCGCCCTATTTCTTTCCCGATCATGTCGAGGCGGCGGTCGAGGCGGGCTGCCACGTTTTCTTAGCCAAACCGGTAGCCGTGGATGTTCCCGGCACGATACGCGTTCGCGACATGGGGCGGAAAGCCGGCGAGGACGGTCTGTGCTTCCTGGTCGACTTTCAAATGCGCAATCATCCCATCATCGTCGAGGCGGTGGACCGAGTCCACAACGGCGCCCTTCGGCACGTCACCATGCTGAGCTCGCAATACTCGGACGAAGGGTTCAACGACCCGCCTCTTGAGGAAACCATCGAGAACCGGTTGCGCGGGTTGATCTGGGTAAACGACACGGTGCTGGGCGGCGGCTTTTTCGTCAACGCGGGCATCCACGCCGTGGACGCCGCATTGTGGGTGGCGGATCGCATGCCGGAACAGGCCATGGGCCGCGCGGCTCGAAGGCGGCGCGATCCCCACGGCGACAGCAACGATACCTATTCCCTGACCTATACCTTTGCCGATGGCATGGTGCTGAACCATTGGGGCGCCCACATCCGAAACACCACCGGATTGGTCTGCCGCGTTGAGGCCCTGGGTCAGGGAGCCTTTCTCGAAACAAATTACACCGGCGTGACGACCATCCGCGGCGACGAGGAATCCCGGTTAGAAGGCGGCGACTCAGGCGACCAGTATCGCGACGGGGCCTGGCGCAACATCGAGGCCTTTCACGAGGCGGTCACGGCCGGCGACACGAGCAACCCGACCCTAGAGCCGAGCATCAACAGCAATTTCGCCGTGTTGCTCGGGCGGATGGCCGCCTTACGGGAAGAACCGATTACCTGGGATCAGATGATGAACGACACCGAGGTGCTTGAAGCAAATCTGAGCGGCCTTACCATGTGACCCGAGTAGTATGGTATGCCGCTGAAAGGAGATCCCATCGACACGTGAAACGGCAACGGACCTTGTAAACACGCCTATGCATGGAAACACCGCTGACGGGAATGGACCGACGATTCCGCCTCAGACCGTGACGGTTTTGGCGCTGGGCATCGTGGGGCAATTGGCGCAGGTCATGCTGCTCCGCGAGTTCCTAATGGTGTTTCATGGCAACGAATTGTCCATCGGCATCATCCTGGCCAGTTGGATGATATGGGTGGGCATCGGCAGCCGGGGCGGCGCAGCACTCGTTGATCGCACGGGACGGCCGCTTGCCCTGGTGATGGTTACGGCTTTGGGTATCCTGGCGTTGTTGCCCGTGACTGTGTTGGCGATTCGCTTGGTGCGGGGCGCTTTCGATGTTGTGCCTGGGGCTTACCTGTCGTTCGTGGACACGGCCATCGCATGTCTTATCTTGATGGCCCCGGTATGCGTGCTGCTCGGAGCGCAGTTTGTTGTGTTGGCCCGGCTTTGGCGCGAGAGCCATAGCGCGACGGACACCATTGGCGCAGACAGGACCTATGCCGTCGAGGCCACGGGCAACATCATTGGCGGGGTGCTGTTCACGTTCGTGCTGGTCCACGTAACCAACGCCTTTCAGGCCGCTGTGCTGTCCGGAGCCCTTATGCTGGCGGCATTGGCCTGGATGGTACGGGCGATACCGCAGGGCCCCTTGCTGCGCGCCGCGCGGCGGACATTTTGGGCGCTGGCTGTCGGGGCCCTGATCGGACTTCCCGCGCTACGCTATGTAGATGCTTGGGCCTATCAGCAACAGTGGCGGCTGTTTTATCCCGGCCAGGAACTCATCGAAACGGTCCAGTCGCGATTTGGGGCCATTTCCGTCGCACGACGACAAGACCAATACAGTTTCTTTCAGAGCGGCCACCTGCTGTTCTCCACCGCGGGAGACGAGTCGCTGGCCGTTGGGTTCGAAGAACAGGCCGGAGCCGAATTCGCCCATTTCGCCCTTACCCAACACGCTGCTCCCCGGCGGGTATTGCTCCTGGGCGGCGGCTTGCGCGGTACGCTCCGCGAGATCCTTCGCCATCCCGTCGAGCATGTCGATTACATCGAGCTGGACCCCGTATTGACCGAGACCGCCCGGCGTTTTGTGTCCGCCTCGACCCTCGAAGCGCTCGACAGCCCCCGAGTCCGGCTTATCCATACCGACGGCCGTCTTTTTGTGAAGGCGTCGGACGAGACCTACGACGTGATCATCGTGGACGGTCCCGATCCAGCAACGGCCGTTCTGAACCGGTATTACACACAGGAATTTTTCCGGGAGGTCGAATCACGCCTCGAACCGGACGGCGTGTTTGTGACGGGGGTGCAGTCGGTAGCCGATTTGCGGGGACGGGCCGTGGTCAACCGCAACGCGACGCTCTACCATACCCTGCGCAGCGTATTTGCTCATGTACTTCCGGCCGGTGAGCGGCATCTGATGTTTTTTGCGACCAACGCTGACGAACAGATCGCCCCCGATCCGGCGGTCCTGATGACCCGCTATCGGGAACGCGGCATCGAAGCGGATGGCTTTTCGGCGGGGCATTTCGCATTACTCCTTGAGGAAACGCCGCTGCGGCGCATCAATTGGGTGTTGCGCAACCACGGGCGCCATCCGGAGGCGCACCTCGAACGCCCCGAGACGGGGCCCCTCTTTCCGGGTAGCATCGCGGAGCAAGAGGCGGCAGAGGCCGAATTGCCCCCGCCCAATCCCCGGTTTTTCATCAATACTGACTTCCGGCCTATCGGCTATTTTCACACCCTCGTGTTTTGGAACGTATTGTCCCGCACCCCTCATGGGGCCTTGTTTGACTGGATAATGCAGGTGGACCCGTGGTGGATGGCCCCGCTGGCCGGCGGGCTCCTCTTCGCGGCAGGGCTTTTGCGGCTCATAGGACACAGCACAGGACGTCGGCCCGATACCTATTTCGCCGTGTTGTTCGCCGTATTCACAACGGGGCTATCGACCATGTCCCTGCAGATCGCTTTGCTTTTTTCCTTTCAGAGCATTTATGGGTTCGTCTATGAAATGGTGGGCTTGATCGTGGCGATATTCATGGCAGGGCTTGCATTGGGGACCACGCTCGTGCACCGTTATGTACGCAACAAGGCGGATATGCGGCTGTTGGCCGGCGTTCAAGCCATTGTGGCGTTGTATGCGCTTGTTATCGGAATAGCCTTGCCCTTGTCAGCCATGGTCCCGTCTCCTTCCGTTATCTTTGTACTGTTCTCGGCGCTGACCTTTGCCGCAGGGTTTTTCAATGGCGTCGGGTTTCCCTTGACCGCGGCATGCTGCATGGCCCTGACACGACGGGCCGAACATGCTACAGGCGTGGTATACGGGGTCGAACTGCTGGGCGCGTGTTGCGGCGCAACGCTGGCCAGTGTCGTAATCGCCCCCGTCATCGGCATTACGGCGTGCTGCGTGTTTGCAGGTATCATGAACGCTACTGCCATGGCAGTGGTGCTACTCGCCAGGAGGATACATGGCTGATACAAATCAACCGACTACCGGAATGACCAAACGAGGGTTTCTCAAAACGTGCGCCGTCGGGGCCGGAGCGCTGTGTCTGGGCCGAGAGGCCGGCGGAGCCACCACTCCTACGGGTCCTGGCCCCGCTCAAATCGCCCAAAGGGGTCTGATTGGCATGGCCCCGTCCCCATGGTACAGCGCCCTCGACAACGACCGCATCCGGTGCGAGCTTTGTCCCCGCTTGTGTGAGCTGGACGAAGGCCGACGGGGACCTTGCCGGGTCCGAGGCAATCGCAACGGTCAATGCTTCACATTGGTTTACGGCAATCCGGCATTGGTTCAGATGGATCCCATTGAACGAAAGCCTTTCTTCCATATGTTGCCCGGGACGCGCTCCTTGTCCGTATCAACCGCGGGGTGCAACCTTTCGTGCATGTTCTGCGAGGTGTGGGACATGGCCTTGGTCACGCCCGAGGACGTGCACGCCTACGACTTATCTCCGGAGGATATTATCGCCCAGGCCCGAGAAGCGGGCGCCGATTCCGTGTCGTATGCCTTCGGCGAGCCGGTGGTGTTCATCGAGTACGCCATGGCCATCGGAGCCCTGGCGAAGGAAGCCGGCCTGCGAAGCGTGGTGCATACAGCCGGGTACATTCAACCGAAGCCCCTTGATGCGTTATGCGAATTGGTGGATGCGGCCAACATCGACTTGAAGGGGTTCGATCCGGATTTCTACCGCGAAGTCTGCGGCGGTGAACTGGACCCCGTGCTTGACACGCTGAAGCGCCTGAAAAAAGCCGGGATCCACATCGAACTAACCAACCTGATTATCCCCACGTTGAACGATGATATGGATGACATCCGGGCCATGTGCGCCTGGATCAAAGACGAGTTGGGCCCCGGTACGCCGATTCATTTCTCCCGGTTCTACCCGCTCTACCAACTGGCCAATCTACCGCCGACGCCGGTGTCCACCCTCGACGAAGCCCGCGAAACCGCCTTTGAGGCCGGCCTTGAATACGTATACATCGCCAACGTGACCGGCCACGAAGGCGAAAACACGGCTTGCCCGGCCTGCAACGAATCCATCATTAAGCGGCTGGGATTTGTGGTCGAAGAGGTCCACCTGTCGGGAGGCTCATGTAGCCATTGCGGACACGAGATCCCCGGTATTTGGGCGTGAGTGCTGCTATTCGCCAATCTCCTTAGCGTCCTCAATGGTGACTTCGAGCCACCGGCGGGTATCGGCCGTTACGGCGGCATCGGCGGCCATGGCGCGGCCGATAACCCATAGAATGCGGCTCCGGTCGACAAGCAATAACTGCCTGTGGCGGGTGCTGTGGGGTAGTCCCAAGTCGATGAAATAGTCTTTGAGTTTCCGGCGGCCGGTCATGCCCAACGGTTTGAACCGGTCGCCCGGTTGTCTATGGCGTATAGCAAGAGGACCGTCTATCCGGTGGGCATCAAACACCTGTCGGGTGGGCGAGCAATAGACGGACAGCGGTTCAGGCGGCGGGGTATCGCAATAGCGAATCCGGATGATCCGTCCGAATGCCTTCGTTATGCCAGGCATGGCCAGCGGGATGGCCAGCATGTCCTCGGCAGTGCTGGGCTCCACAACCTCCGTCCGTTCCCGCGCATTGCGCAGGGCCAGTCCATCACCCAAATCACAGACCTGCCCCGTCGGACCATGGCAAATGAAGGCAATTCCTGCCTCAACACGATCAAAGTCCGGCGAAGCCCCATGTTCCCAGGTAAAGAACCGCAGGGCCCGCCGCTGCAAGGCCCGCGGTCCCTCGCGGAAATTGTCTCGAATCAGGTGACCGTCGGCATCCATGCACCGCTCCAAAAAACGCTGCGCCTGCTCGGCCATAAAGTCGTGCTCATCCCGCAAGAGCGACGCCGTTCGATACAGGGCTTCCGTCAAGCGGGGGTTATATTCGGCGCTCAGTTGGGGTATCAATTCGTGGCGGATACGATTGCGCAGGTAGACCGGATCGCGGTTGGTTACATCTGTACGATAGGGCAGCTTGCATTCATGGAGCCACACCTCAATGGCTTCCCGGGAACATGCGATAAGGGGCCGTACGATACGGACGTTTCCGGCGGCTGTCGCGACAAGCCGCACCGGTGGAATCCCCGCCAACCCCTCGGGAGACGCGCCTCGCAGCAGCCGCAACAGGACGGTCTCGGCCACGTCGTCGCGGTGATGGCCCGTGGCGATCACGCTATACGATTCCTCTACGGCGATTCGCGACAGAAAGGCATATCGTTGTTCGCGGGCGTAGGTTTCGAATGAAAGGCCCGATGCCGCGGCCTCGTCGGCGACCGGCTGGGAAACGACATAGAAGGGGATGCCCAGATCGGCGGCCAGATGCTTGACGAACTCGGCGTCTTCGGCGCTTGCGCCTTCCCGGGTCTGGTGGTCAAAATGGGCGATGGCGAAGGGGATATCCAACGCAGCCAAGACATGAGCGAGACAAACGGAATCGGCCCCGCCCGACACCGCCGCCAAGATACGCTCGTTTTCGTCGAGCATATCCCAACGGCGGAGGGTTGCCCGGACCTCGTCCAGCAACCTGTCGACGGGTTCATTCATCGCAACGCGGCGCTACTCCTGCGCCGGTTCTTGAAACGGTTGGTTGTCGGCGATGATGGCCCGACCATCGGTGTGGTCGACAATTCGTACGCCGTGCAAGCCATTGTTGCCACGGACGATGGCATTGGCCACATTGGGTCCGAGCTCGATATGCACCCGTTCCTCGGGCCGGTTGGGCAACGTCGTGAAAGAACAGTTGTTCAGTTGAATGCGGCCCGATTCGACCCTAATTAGCGGCTTGTCGGGGATGTCTTCGATCCAGTCCGCGAAATAGCAGTCGCTGAACGAAATATACCCTGTACCGGCGATATCGGCGATCCGCGCCGCCGGTCCCCAAAAACTGGCATTGACAAAGCGGACGTTGCCCTCGCGGTTGGTGTCTTTGACCCGAATTTGCGTGGGGTCTTCTCCATCAAACGACACAAACTGGCCGCCTGTGATCAGCCAGCCCATGGGCTGAATAGCATCCACTTGCACCGCCGTATGGGTCGCGTCGGCTCCACATCCGGTCATATGGCCGTTGGATGCGCCGTATTCGGTTTCGATGAAGCGGTAGCCGATGTTGGCCGGGAAAACAAAGCAATTGGTCACGTAGGACCAGTCCGTGCGGCCGAAGATGAAGGCTTCCAGATTCTCGAACATGTACTTAAAGACGGGATCCCAGTCGCCGTTGGTTGCCGGATCGGACCACCAGTGACAATGGAACTGCACGTTGTCGATGCGCCCAATGTCCGTGCAAAAATCGACGAAAATGCCTCGGCGCAATACCGTACCCACCACGCTTCGGATACGGTGCCGTACGGTGTTCAGGGGAAGGCCCTCGATGCGACTCGGTCCGGTCTTGATGCCCTGGTAACTGTTGATAAAGGTTACATTTTCGACGGTGCAATCGTTGCCGTTCATGTATATCGTCCACGAATAGGGGCGAATGTCGTCCGTCGTCTGTTCGGGGTAATAGATGGTCAATCCCTGTATCGTGGTGGCGTCATACATCTCGAACAGGGCGGGCCCGTCTTCGTCGTCGCGGCCGACCGTGGCAAAAATAACGGTCCCTTTGAGCGGGCGAATCGATGCGGGACTCACATTCACGCCGCGCAGGGCCACACTGTCCCGGATGTGAATGGATTGGGTGATTCGGAAATGACCGGCAGGAATCTCGACGATGCCGCCCGTTTCGGCAACTTTATCGATGGCGTTTTGAAACGCCTCGCTGCAATCCGTTTCCCCATCGCCCACGGCTCCAAAATCCAGCACATTGACCACGCCCGGTATTGATTCCGCCGCAGCCGGCGCGCCCAGCATCCAGCCCAACGCTGCTACCATCATCATCGCTATACTCTCCCATCGCATGTCATGTTCTCCCGTTATGCCGAAAAGCTTGCTCCGGCTCCTCCATCATCTCATCCGCGTTATCGCACAGACAACCACGCGGAACACTGCCTTTCGATTATGGCCCCTTTGCATCTGCAATAGCCAACTCTTCGGGTAAAGGCTGGCTGCCCACAATGACCCAGTCGCGTCGGGTGACGGGACCGTAGACAATCGGGAAGGTCTCCTCCGTCGGGTCAAACGCAAGCAGCCCCTTGCGGATGATGTAGTAATAGGGGTCATCGCCCTGGAGCTGTTCCAGTACGCGATCGCCGTCATACTCCATGGGAATCTCGCGGCCCGTGTAAAAGGCGAGAGGCGGCACAGGAAAGGGTTGGCGTGGGTCATCGGCCCGGGGAGAGATGGTCAATGGATAACCGGCGTCGAGCAGGCCACGGGAAACAACCCCGAGCGACCGAGGCGAATGGTAGCGCGTGAAATAGTGGGCCCGCCCCAGAAAGATGATCAACATGGCCATGAAGGCCAGCACGAAAATGCCCGCGCCGTGACGGTCGGGTCGTTTGCGCCAAGCCACGGCAACACCGACGGCCACCAACGCCAGGATGGTCAACTGTACGGCGAGCACCGGATGGCGTTCGTCGATGATGTAATGAACGGCCGCTCCAACCGCGGCGATGGGCAACAGGATCCACAGCGCGGTCCGCCAGATGCGGGCGTAGCTATTGATCCAGCTCGGGTTGTCGGCTTTGCCCAGGTCGGCCAGATGAAACCCCGTCGGGATGAGTAACAGCGGAAAGGCAGGAATGATGTACTGGAATTCCTTTCCGGCGATTAGCGAAAACAGCAAGACGCTTCCCCAACCCGTCAGCAGCATGAACCGATATACCGGCGGGCGGCGGTTCCATTCGGTCCGTGATGCCTGAAAAGGTAACAGAAGCCCCCAGGGGGCCAGGATGCCGAGTAGGCCCAGAACATAGTAATAGGGCGGACCGCTGTTGATCCGCGACGCTGTGTAGGTACGCTCGATGACCTGGTTGTCGAGTACGTCAGCAACGTACTCCCACCCCATGCGGTGCAAAACCATTAGGCCCCAGGGCGCGGCGATGACAACCCCCACGAGCAGAACCGCCCCTGCGTAGCCGAGTATCCGACCGCGCATGCCTGGCCCGGCTCCTGACCACGCCAACCACCCCCAGACGCCCACAAAAAGGAGCATGGCCAGGGTATGCCAATACTCGGAAACGGTGAAGATGGCTTCAACCAACGCAAGGACCGTCGGGCCGCCGCTGCGTAAGGCCAACAGGCCCAATCCGACTAAGGCCCATACGACCAGGTGAATGCCAAAAAGCGCCGCTGTCCATATCCCCCCTGTGCGGAGGGCTGGACCGGGATTCGGGTTGTCCAGGATCAACAACGCCAGCACCGCTGCGCCCAGGAACAGGAACGCAGGCGGCCCCTTCAACAGCAACGCCGCACCGAAGGCGACCCCACCGCCGATGAGCATCGCCCAGCGTCGACGGGGGTCATCCGAACGGGTCGCCCGCCACAAAGCCCAAATGGTCAACAAAACGACCAGGGCCAGGGGGATGTCCAGGTTGGACCACCGCATGCGTTCGAGGGCATACGGCGCGGTTAGATAGGCCAGAGCGGTCCATCGCGCGGGCGTTTCGCCCATTTCCCGCCGCAAAAGCAGGTACAACAGCAAAACGGTGATTGCCCCGGCCAAGGCGGTCGGGATACGAGCGGTCCATTCATTGATGTATCCCGTGAAGGTATAAACGCCGGCCGTGACCCAATAGAGCAGCGGCGGTTTGACGAGATAGGGGACGTCATTGATGGTGGGAATGACGTAATCGCCGGAACGGACCATTTCGGCGGGAGGCGTGGCCCGTTGGGCCTCATTGTCCGTATGAATGTCCATGCGGCCCAGCTCGAAAAAGATGGCGAATGACGTTACCGCAACAAGCAGGAAAAAAAAGTGCGTAGGTTTCATGGGCATCATATACGGCTGCTCATGCTCCGAGACAGGGATAGACGCCACGCGCCGGAGCTTCTTCCGGCGCGTGGGATACTTGTTGAGGTCCGATTACCGATTGCGCAGGAAATTGCCTCGGCCTTCGGCGCGCATGTTGTTCACATTGGCCCGTTGACCGATATACCGTTCCTGGGCGCGTCGAACCGGGTTCGTTTCTTCCCATTCCTTCACCGGTTTCCATTGATGAACCGGCGTGGTCCGGTCAAGCCCCTTCTGACCGCCGTAAATAACGACGGCATTCTCGAAGGCGGTGCGATTCACCGACAGGGCTTGATGGGATTGGGTGATGAACTCAGGTCGAAGCGAGGCGGACCCCCGCAACAACCCGGTAACATACATGGCCGTGACGGCATCGGCTACATTCCGCAACAGCATGTCCTGTTCAATGAATTCATGCACCTTGCCGGTCTCGCGGTAATCCGTGTGAATATGCAACGATCCCGACATGCCGCGCCACAGGCTTCGGTTAAATTCGGTTAGTCCCACGCGAAACCCCTGGGCCGCATAGACCGTCCCAAACAAGGGATAGTCTTCGTTGCCAGCGCGCAAGGCCGTTACCGTGTGATACGCGGTTGCTTTAATACCCCGCCATAGCCATTTGTATGGTCGTAGCGCCGGTTCCTCGGGGTTCCCGAAGGGCCCCCGGTATGCCGGTTCTACGCCATAGGCCGTCCCCGCAATCAGGAGAGCGACGATCGTACACGTCGCGATTTGCATCATCCGTTTCATCGTAGGCCCATCCAATCCGTGTTGTGATCCCGTTTCCCCGGACAGCCTCCCCGGCCATCCTGTCACTATCATTTTAGCCCATTTTGTCCAGAGATCCAACTTCCGGTTCTTGAGTCCGCCGCAGGGTCGGCAAATAGGCGAAGGGGAAAACTATAATTTGGCGCATCCCGGCGATGGTAGAGACCTGTCGCACCATCCGCTGCACCTCGCCCAGGAAAGCCTGTCGGATGACCTGATTCTGCACCTCCCCCTCCTCGCGAACCGCCAGAAGACGGTGAACACTATAGATGCCTAGCACAAATGCTATGATAAAAATGAAATCAAGTCCACGAAAATCCAGCGTCGGTAGTTCCATTAACACATCCCCCGATTCCCACAGAAGCGAACTCAAGGTCATGCGGACCTGATAGGGCTCGAACCAGTCGGCGGCGAGTCCGGCCAATAAAGGAGACACCGTAGCGGCAATTCCCGATATAAGGGCGTTGACGGCCAGATAAGCCGTTCCTTTTCCGTAGGGCGCCGTCTTCAGCGCAAGGTTGCCCGCACACAACGCCACTCCGGCGGTCGTAATCCCGGCCAACACATGGATAGCCGCCAGTATGGGGATGGTCAGCATATACCGCTCGGGCATAGTGGTGAATGGCCACAGCAGAAACGTCAGGAAAAACACAGGAACGCAGAGCATAAGCACCGATTTGTTGCTGAACCGATCAGCCAACCGTCCCCAGACGCCAAAAAACAGCACATTGACGATTTGACTAAATACAGATAAGGTAAGAACCCATGTCATGTTCATGCCAAGATAGGAAATCAGATAGACCGCAAAAAAAGGAGCGGCAAAGTTCACCGCAAAGCTCCAAGCCCCCAGGAAAATAAGCAGGTTTCGAAAAGGCACGTCACGGAAAGGTTCAAGCAGCATGCGAACTATCGAGCGGCTGTCCTCTGTGGGCATAACCGGCTCCGGCGTCCGGGCCAAAAAGAACATGGCAATTAGGCCAAAAACCGCCCCGACGATAAAGAGAATCGTATAGGCCTGTTCCGGCGGACCCACCCGCTCCGTATACTGATCGATGCCAACCCCCGCGAGAAAACTGATCCCAGCTCCCACCGCGGTGGCCACCGCTAAACGACGGCTAAAAAAGGCGTTCATGCGATCCACGGGAATGAGGTCACGAATCCACGAATTATAGGCACAGCCCGCCACGGCTCCCACGGCGAAAAAGAGGCTCAGGAATCCCAAGAAAGCCGGTATCCGGTACGCGCTGGGGATGATCCAGGGAGTCAGCCCGATTCCAATGAGCCCCAATCGGCTAAGAAAAACGGCGACCACCGTTAACGCCTTGCGTAACCGGACCCATTCGACCAGGAAAATAGCAGGAATCTGGATGATCTGCGCTATGGGGCCAATCGCGGCCATTACGCCTATAGTTTTGTTCGACGCGCCCAGATGCAGGGCGAATGCCACCAAAAAAGGCCCTAAAGTTAACACCAGCATAATTTGGGCGAATACGCTATCGTACAGCAAGCATCGCAAACCCTTGTCGATGTCTGCATCATCGAGATGCGCCTTCGGGCGGGCCCAGGAGATCATCAGCCGTTTTATCCTTTACAAGGCATTCCACGCCATTAGCTGTTGGTATTATCGGTAATAGTGTACGCGATTACGGGGTATGAATGCCGCATCGGGTGACCCCAGTATCTTTGGGCGGTGTTTCCCACGAACAATACAGTTTGGGCCATATGCGGTATGCGGAACCCGTATTATTCCCGCTCGGGTTTGGGCTCGCGTTGCATAAGCGCAGCGATGGCCTCGCGAGGGTCGGCCCCTTCGAACAAGGTCCGATAGACCTGATAGGTGATGGGCATCTCGATGCCTGTCTTTTGGGCAAGGGCATAGGCCGATTTGGTGGTTCGCACGCCCTCGGCGACCATGGGCGAACCGCCGAGGATTGTGTCCAGGGTCTCCCCTCTGGCAATTCGTTCGCCTAGGGAACGGTTTCGCGAATGGCGACTATCGCAGGTCACGATGAGGTCGCCCATGCCGCTCAACCCCGCAAAGGTCAAGGGATTTGCCCCCAAAGCGGAGCCCAATCGGGCGATTTCGGCCAATCCTCGGGTGATAAGGGCTGCTTTGGCGTTATCGCCCAGTTCGAACCCGTCGCAGGCCCCTGCGGCGATGGCTATGACATTTTTTAATGCCCCGCCCAGCTCGACGCCGGTCAGATCCGAACTGGTGTAGACCCGGAACGTGTCGGAGTTGAAGCATTCCTGGATGCTACAACACACGGCTTCGTCTTCGCCTGCCGCCACAATCATTGCCGGTTTGTCCTGGGCTACCTCTTCGGCATGACTCGGTCCGGACAGTGCCACCACCGGAACCGGCCCTGCTACGGATTGGATTACCTCGGTCATGCGCATCAACGTGTCGTTTTCTATGCCTTTGGCTACGCTGATCCGAATGGTGTCGGGCGAAAAGGTATGGGCGGCCACCACATCGCGCATGGCATGGGAGGGCACGGCGAACACGGCCACGTCCACATCGGGCGCCGTCTCCCGAACCACCTCAACAGTATCGGGCAGGGCCACATGAGGCATGAAAAACGGGCTACGACGCGTGGCGCGTAGTTGGTCCGGGTCGTCTTCATCCCGGCACCACAACCACACGTCATGTCCGTTATGCGCAAGGAGTCGAGCCAACGCAAGGCCCCAGCTCCCCGCGCCTATCACCTGGATTTTCATAGCGGATTACGGAAGGTCGCTGATGGTGCTGATGATTTTCGAGATAATGCCGTATTCCTTGGCTTCCTCGGAGTTCATCCAGAAGTTCCGGTCGCTGTCCTTTCGGATCTTGTCGACGGTCTGGCCCGTTTCCTCGGCGATCATCTCGTAGAGTCGTTCGCGGATCTTGAGCAGTTCCTGGGCTTCGATGCGGATATCCTGCAGGACGCCGCCGGCGCCCCCGCTTGGTTGATGCAACAGAAACCGCGTATGAGGCAACGCGAAGCGGTGTTCCTTCTTTGCGCCAAACATGATCGGCACGGCGA
>PWNM01000171.1 GCA_003557825.1 Candidatus Hydrogenedentota bacterium
ATCTCCTACGCGCCCGGCCTATCTGGCCGGTAAGTCCTATCCCGACAATACCGAGGAACTCCGCGTCTTTCTTGATAGCATGTACACTCGTGAAACGGGTCCAGGCCATACTCCGGCCGAAGCACAGCCGGTTAATGGTCCAATTCGATTTCTGGTCGCCCCCCACATCGACTTCGAACGAGGCGGCCATTCCTATGCTCATGGCTATCTACGGCTGGCCCAAGGCCCCAAACCGGAAACGATTTTTGTTTTTGGCGTCGCTCACAATACGCCTCCCGTTCCGTTTATCTTAACCCGCAAGGATTTCGAAACCCCTTTCGGCATGTTGAGAAACGACACGACCATCGTTGATCGGCTCGCAAAAGCGTTATCCTATGATCCGTATGAATACGAGTTCATCCATCGCTCGGAGCATTCAATTGAGTTTCAGGCCGTGGCGCTGGCCCACGCCATTGGAGTAGAGGCTCGCATCGTTCCGGTTTTGTGCGGGTTGTGTCCGGGAGAGACACAGGCTGCCCCCTCTTCTTCGGATATTCAACATTTTCTTGCGTGTTGCAACGAAATAGTCACCCAAGGCAATGGTCGAGTGGCGGTGATCGCCGCCGCTGATTTGGCTCATGTGGGTCAGACCTTTGGTGACGACTTTGAAATCGACGATGAAACCGTTGAAAAGGTCCATGCCCGAGACCGCGATGACCTTGCGTTCGTCACTGCCCTCGATGCCGATGGATGGTACCGAAGCGTCATGAAGGACGGGAATCAACGTCGGGTCTGCGGTCTTAACTGCATCTATGCGGCGCTCAAATCCGTTGAGAACACGCCGCTACAGAGTGAACTGCTCCATTACGATCACGCATCCGACCCAGGCGGCGGCATCGTTTCGTTTTCCAGCATCGTAGCCTTTTGACCGGTGAACGCTCATGTCCCTCTCCGGCATCACAAATAGCCTGATCGACGCCCTTTCGGATTTCCGTTTTGAGCCTCCCGTAACGCATGTTTACAACCCATTGTGTTATGCCCGGGCTCCCCACGAACAATACCTTGCACGCTTTGGTCAAGGTCAACGAGAGGTCATATTCGTCGGAATGAACCCTGGCCCCTTTGGGATGGCCCAGACCGGCGTTCCTTTTGGCGATGTCACCATGGTGCGCGACTGGATGGGCATCGAAGCGCCTGTGGACAAACCCAAACATGAACACCCCAAGCGGCCGGTGCTTGGATTCGCCTGCCCTCGAAGCGAGGTGAGCGGAACACGTCTATGGGGGTGGGCTCGCGATACTTTTGGTACTCCGGAGAGCTTCTTCAAGCGGTTTTTCGTAATCAACTATTGCCCTTTGTGTTTTATGGAGGCCTCGGGCAAGAACCGTACACCTGATAAGCTGCCGGCGGAAACGCGTTCATCATTGTTTCAGGCATGCGACACCGCTTTGGCGGCCATGGTCACTGAACTCCGACCATCGTATGTATTAGGCGTAGGGGCATTCGCCGAGCAACGCATTCGGAATGCACTTCATGGGCAAAAAGTCCAAACAGGTCGCATTCCCCATCCCAGTCCGGCCAGCCCAGCAGCAAATCGGGGCTGGGCGCAGGCGGCAGAAAAGGCGCTTTACGAAGTCGGCGTTACGCTGCCGGATGATTCGACAATCGTGCCCTAATCCCCTATAATGACCGTTAGACACTTTCTGGGCATATGCGGGGTATTCGTTATTGAACGGGACCAGGAAATCGTCATGAAGTGCATGGAACGCATTACAGAGGGCGGATGTCCCCTACTAATGGAGCAACCCGCTTCCTTGACATTGTCCGTGTTGGCAACATGCTGCCGAAGCATGACTTCCGGGAACTGTCCACTGTTTCAGGAGCGCATTTCGCAATCCCACCTTATCGCCGCATCCTCCTCAATGCCGGTATACCGAAGGATCTCGAAAGATGGTCCGCCACAGGAATGAGTATGGAAAGCTCGGCTCCACTGCATCTGCAGTTGCTACCGGTCGAGCTTCCTGCTAGTATTTCCGGTGTTGGAACACTATAGGTGCTTTGTAATCGTTCATGTCACTCGATTACGAGTGCTCCGTGACGCATTAGCCATACAAGAAGGAATCCCTCAGCAATGAAGCGAAGCGATGTCAATACGTTGATTGAAGACGCCAAGGCCTTTTTCAAATCTCATCATTTTCTGCTACCGCCGTGGGCCTTTTGGGGGCCGTCGGACTGGAAAGGCAAACGCCAGGAATGTGCAGAGATAATCGAGAACATGCTGGGATGGGACATTACCGAATTTGGGAGCGGCGACTTTGGAAGCTGCGGTTTGATGTTGTTTACCCTTCGCAACGGCAATCCAAAGCGCGACAAAAAAACATATGCCGAAAAGATTATGATCGTTCGTGAAAATCAGGAAACGCCCATGCATTTCCATTGGAATAAAATGGAGGACATCATCAACCGCGGCGGCGGAAACCTGATCATCGAGCTGTACCAATCTACGCCAGAGGAGGAATTCTCGGATGAACCGGTCATGGTTCAGGTGGATGGCATAACTCGCCGTGTCGAAGCAGGCGGACGGGTCGTGATTACCCCTGGCGAGAGCATATGCCTCACCCAAGGACTGTATCACCGCTTCTATGGTGAGGAGGGCAAAGGTCTTGTACTGGTTGGCGAGGTAAGCCAAGTTAATGATGACAAGACCGATAATCGATTCCACCGCGAAGTGGGCCGTTTCCCGGCACTAGATGAAGACGTAGCACCTAACCATTTGCTTTGCTCCGAATACGAGAACTATTTGTAGAATGGACAAGGGTACGACAACAGCGTCCTGTTCCTATTTGCCGATGCCTGATGGATTGTTTTAACGGTACCATCCGTACCGAGGGCGGATGGAACCAGAAGGGGGTTCGTATGGCTACCTTTTTGAACCGACGGCAATTTCTTGGCCGCATCACCGCAGGCGGGGCGTTGGCCATGGCGGGGATCAGCGCCAAGTCACAGGCAGAGTCGCCTGGTAATCGGGTTGTGCTCGGCGTGGCAGGCATGAGTCGTGGACGGAGCCTTGCAGAGACCTTTTCCAGGCAGCAGAACTGTGCGGTGAAATATGTCTGCGACACAGATGCGAATCGATTGGACGCAGCGGTTGAGGTAGTAGCAGCTGTTTCAGATAGTCCCCCTCGTGGGGTTGGCGACCTGCGACGTATGCTGGATGATCCCGAAGTGGACGCCGTGGTACTGGCACTTCCCGTACATTGGCATGCCCCCGCGGCAATCATGGCGTGTGAGGCAGGCAAGCATGTCTATGTTGAAAAGCCCTGCTGCCACAATCCTTGGGAAGGCGAACGGCTTGTAGAAGCGGCACGACGACATGACCGGGTCGTTCAAATGGGAAACCAGCGCCGTTCTTCGGCTGTCATCCGTGAAGCAGTGCAACGGCTTCATGATGGCGATATTGGCCGCGTATATTATGCCCGAAGCTGGTACGCCAACCAACGGGGAAGCATAGGGCATGGCCGGGAAGCAACGGTCCCAAACCACCTGGATTACGAACTATGGCAGGGTCCCGCGCCACGGCGACCCTATCGGGACAACGTTATCCATTACAACTGGCATTGGCTATGGCATTGGGGCAGTGGCGAACTGGGCAACAACGGTGTCCACATCCTGGACATATGCCGTTGGGCCCTTGATGTTGATTACCCAAAACGCGTTAATTCGGCCGGAGGACGTTACCGGTTCGACGACGATCAGGAGACCCCGGATACCCATATGGTGAGTTACGACTTCGCTGGGGGCAAGTCGATATCTTACGAGGGGTTAAGCTGCAATGTCCCCGGTGCCGGCGGTACAAGCTTTGGCGCAACCTTCTATGGCGAAGACGGCAGCATGACGATCGGGAGTCGGGATTACTTGATCCGAGATAGCCAAGGGGATGTGGTCGAGCAACGCGATGGCTCGATTGGCGATGACGAACACGCCTCGAATTTCCTCGACGCAATTCGAAACGAGCAGCCTGACGCACTACATTCTCAGATTCAAGAAGGCTATAGGAGTACCCTTCTTTGTCATCTGGGAAACATTGCCCATCGGACAGGCCACTCCTTACGGTGCGACGGTCAGGGGCATATTTTGGATGCCCCAGAGGCACAGGCTTTATGGAAGCGCGAATATGCCGATGGATGGGAGTCCATTTTAACGCAATGATCGTCTGCTGAATCATTCAGTCGGTGGTTCAAGAGCAGGTGGTATTTCCGGAGCTACTTCGATATCCGGTTCCTCCCCCTCCTCGATGGCTTCAAGCACTTCGATTACCCGCGGCTGGTCGGGGTTAAGCTCAATCGAACGTTCGTAGGCTCGTCGAGCCTCCTGAATATCCCCCAGATAGAGCTGTATACTGGCCATCAAGTTCCAATGAACATAGACATCGGGATCGAGTTTTAAGGAACGAATAAGCGGCATGGCGCTTTGAGGAACGCGGTTCGCCCGCAACAACAACTTGGCATAGGCGGCATGATGCTCGGCGTCATCGGGGACGGCCAACCGAGCCCGCTCAAATGCATCCAGGGCGTCGTGCAACATACGGGAGGTAATGGCCGCAGGACGAGGCGGAAGCAGGCCTACTTCGTCCAGCGTATCCGAAGCGTGCAGCACGGCCCCTTCACGAATGCCCAGAATGGCATGGGCGCTCCTGGCAAAGGGATGGTCGGGCCGAAGGTCCAGCACGGCCTCGAAGTGCTCCTGTGCCAGGTCATGAAAACCGTTCTCAGCCAATTGGGCAGCCAGGGATACATGCGACTCGACTATCTCCGACTCATCTGTGCTGACTTCAAAGGATTTCCGTAGGGCCGCATAGCTTTCAGAAAGCCAATTAGAGCCCATGGCGGCATAGCTTTCTCCTAACCGACGCCATGCTGCACCGTTCATCGGTTCCCGTTCGACTACGCGCTCATAGACCTCGATGGCCAGATCGATGTCTCCCATAACGGTCAACGCCTCGGCATAGTCCATTAGAACGCCCGCGTCACGGGATCGATGCGCTTGGTGAGCATCGAATAGTTTTCTCGCCCGGTTCAGGTTTTCCTCAACGGCTTGAGCCAACCGTTCTAGTTCGTCTTCATCGGCAGTCGCTTGAGCGGCTTGAAGCTCCGAGGCAGCCTGACGAAACTGTTCCATGGCATCCCGGGCATCGTCGAGAGACGCATGGCTTGTTACCGCTGCCATCAACACGATTGGGGCAATGAGCGTGCATATCAGGGATACTTTCGAAATCTGATTCGTTCTCATTTCATCTAACCTATACCGCGCCAGGTGGCGTTGTTGGAAGAAGCTACCGCGGATTCGAGCGGCCAAAGCGCTCGTTCGAGCGCATCACACAGCTCGGGAAAGGTCTCTGGACTCAGAGCAGAAACCGGAATACCATGATATTGATCGGAAAGCCCTTTCAATAACTCAGCATCGGCCCGATCGGCCTTATTGAGCGCCACGATAATCGGTTTATCGTCGACATTGAGTTCCCGGAGCGTCCGTTGTACGGTCTCAAAACGCTCTTCGACATCCGGAGCCGACGCATCGAGTACATGAAGCAATAAGTCGGCTTCGTACAGCTCCTCGAGCGTCGTTCGGAACGCTTCCTTTAGTTCTTTGGGTAGATTCCGGATGAACCCCACCGTATCGGTGACAACCACTTCGCGTTCCTCGGGGAAACGCAACCGACGTGAGACCGGGTTGAGCGTGGCGAACAGTGCATTTCGAGCATCTACATGGCTATTTGTCAGGGCATTCAACAGCGTTGACTTGCCTGCATTGGTATACCCGACAATCGATACAATGGGAACATTCCTACGGGTACGTTTGCCTCTGCGTAATCGGCGGCGTTCGCCCAGCTTGGTGATTTCCCGTTCCAACTGGGCGATCCGGTCTTGAGCCCGACGTCGGTCAATTTCGAGTTTGGTCTCGCCCGGTCCGCGTCCGCCGATACCGCCTGTCAAACGTGAAAAGGCGCTCGCGGCTTGCTTGGCCGTTAGCCGGGGAAGCATATAGCGCAGCTGGGCCAGTTCCACTTGGATTTTACCTTCACGGGTTTCGGCATGCTGGGCAAAAATATCAAGGATGACCTGGGTTCGGTCGAGAATCTTGAGATCCGTAAACTCAGCCAAAGCCTGCACCTGAGCTGGGGAAAGATTGAGATCAAATACGAGGCATTCGGCGCCCAGTTGCATGGCCCTAATGACTGTTTGCTGCAGGCGCCCCTTTCCCATCACATAGCGCGGATGGACTCCGCGTCGCTGATGCAGGCTATCGATTACGTGAATACCGGCGCTTCGGGATAACTCGCGGAGCTCGGCCAATGAGTCCTCGGCAAAGCTCGACGCCTCCTCTCCGACATGGGCCAAAATGGCCCGGTCGCGTTGATCTCCCGCTTTTCGTGGAGTCCGGTTTCGAGCGAATTCCCGGTCAAGCGCATCAATGGCCGCTTGAAAATCCGCCGGTGCGGCGTGGACGGTTGTGGGTTCCAGAATCTCCCATGGCGTTCCGGCTTCATTATTTGGCAGCAGGTGGGCTTGATGCATCCATCCCGGCAAGCCGTCCTCCGTAACCTCGATGGCCGCGATTCGATCAAGCCGGAGCAAGGCCAAGTCGGTCAGATCATCTTCAGTGAGTCCTTCTGCCTTAAGATGGGTATGGACCAGACGCAGACCACACAGGCGGTAGTGGCCACGACGATAGGTTGAGAGATCCGGGATAAAGACCGACCTGGCATCGCCAACCATAACGACACGGATGTGTCCGCGCCGATCAATTAGTAATCCGACCTGACGCTGAATCTCCTTTGAGATCTCCGTCAGGGCTCGACCCAGCTCCGGAGTAATGACCGATTCAGGGTGGGTTTTCCTGTTGGCCAAACGCTCAAGCCGCCGTAAAGGTGATGACTTAAGTCCTTGCGTATTCCCTGTGATCCGAATGGAATGAGCCTCCTTTCACAGACTCGGCGCCAAACAGTTTTGTGCTTCATACTCCAGTAAAGCAAAACCGTCGGACCCGGTGCAACCGGTCCGACGGTTTGAAGTACAACAACACCTATGAGTAAAAGCGAGCATCGCTATCCTTGAAGCATTACTCGGCGGATGATCTTTTGACTCTCGACAGCATCAAGGGTCCGCTGCGCCTTTTTCAGTTCATTTGTATCCAACTTTTCGAGTTTTTTCCAAAGTATAGAAAGGTTCCCCACAGCAATCTGACAGGCCTGCGACGGATCGATCCGTTGCGGCAGCATATCGAGGGTGACAAATCCTTTAAACTTGGTAGTCTTCAGATAAAATAAAGTTTCAAGAAGCTCCCATAGGTGAACGCTTCCCGGAATCATCATGTCGTCCCACATTCGATAGCATTCGCTCATGTAGAACTGGAACATCTTATTAGCGCGTGTCAGGAACGCCACGGACTCGGCCGGGTTTTCCCCAGCCATCAGCGCATTCGAGAAATCCATGGCAACGCCCACGTTTTTCATAGCGATTTCCTGACACAACGATAGGGATTTCCCCACCGTGGCTACTGTCAAAAATTTTCTTGGTTCCCGAGGTTTATAGGAAATGGCTACGTTGATATCAGGAGTTGCGTATTTTGCGATTGTTTTAATGGACGAAATCACTGTATTCCAGTGGGTTGTGTAATCAATATGGAAGGGGTAATCAAAACCATCACTAAAAAGTCGAATAGTAACTTCAGTGGCTCCCAATTGCCGGGCAATATCAACAGCTTTGCGTCCTTCGTCAATGGCTGCATTGCGGGTTTTGGGATGTTGATGGCCGAATGCGCCCAATGCGAAACGTCTATCTTGGGCCAGATTTGCGGAAACCCCGGAGCAAGCCAACCCGGCATCCTTGGTGATGCGCTTGATCTCTTTTGCCGGGAAATCGTTGGTGATATCGGTCTGCGCGATTTCGACGGCTTTGATCCCCCGGATTTTCGAGATTGCAGCCAGCCGTTCCTGAGTTTTAATGGGATCGCGATACCCTTGCGGGCAGTATCGATCCGGCGCATCCGAGAAAATCGCCAGTGTTGCAGCAATCTTCAGGGTCATGGTGGTCTCCTACTGGTAAAGCAGCTATGCTTGGGCGCCCGCGTATCGGTTTGCCATCCGGGTGACCCGAGAAGCCTTTTGCGAGATTAACACATAACGTATTCCCCGACCCCCCACAACGGTAGTCAGTTAAGCGAATATTATACGGAATTGGGCCGGAAATGTCAAGCTTTTCCCTAAACAATTTGATCAATAACGAATCAGGCCGTCCCGAAACAGAATATTTATAGATATTAGATTATTTATCTCAAAAATATAAAGAAACAAAAAAGAGGCGAGTGCCGACAGCGGGGGGACTGTCTTTGGCGCACTCGCCGGTGGTGGGAACCAGTCACTTTGGACTGGAGATGCGACAGACTTGGGGGAAGAGCCTATTCGCATCTATAATGTATAACGATTCCGTTCCCGGGTCTATTCCAGATACGTTGGGTATTCGTCAAAGAACGTTGTAGTTGACAAATGCTTTCGCCATATCCCAGAATCTACCCTGTGATGAGGGTGCTATCAATGCATAATTGGACTTGTTTGCGGCTTGGTTTTGCGGTTTTATGGGCTGCGATGGGAACTTGCGTCTTCGCCTTCGCCGATAATCCACCCGGCTCTCCAGAGGCTATGGCGGTCGATACCCCCTCTGAATCCAAAAGCCTCACTATTACCCATGGGGAGGCCGTCCGGGATGATCCGGAACAAAAAACTATCCGTCGAATGCGTGGATTGCTTGACTCTCCTTCATCGTTCTGGCAACACAGTGAAAGAGAGACATCCTACCACAGCAGCCCAGCTCCGACGCCTGAAGATGCATCCCATATTCTTGAACATATGCGTAGTTCAGTCGATCCCGAAGTGCGCTCGATTGCGGTGGAAGCACTGGGGGAGCAGTCCGGGCAACGTTTGCAGACCTTGTTAACCTCGCTTTTCGACGCCGATCCCGCGGTTCGCGATTCGGCCCTCCGGGGAATTCGTCAGACCGATCCCCTGTCAATGCAAGAGGCCGTTCTTGCAGCATATTCGGAATCCGAATACATACATTTGGCCAGAGCGATGGACCTCGTTCTTCCTTCGCTGCGTCCGGCTCTGGAGGAGCCCATGCTCGAACTCCTTCAATCAGAATCGGCGCATCCATACCACCGGGCCATCGCCGCTTACAGTTTGGGCCAGATGGGAAGTGCCCGGGCCATGCCGTATTGCGCGCAGTTGGTATGGTCCTCCGATTACAACCTGGCTTTACGTAGCGCCGAAGCGTTGGCTCGAATTGCCGATCCGGGCCAGACCAAGCATTTCGTGCAACTCACGTCCCATCCCTATGACGCCGTAAGATGGTTGGCGGCACAGGGACTGGGCCGTATCGGGAGCTCCGAAGCCATCGACACGCTCCAGATTGTGGCGCGAAGCCCATACGAAACCAATCAATCCGTTCGTGCTGAAGCGATCCGATGGTTGGGGGTACAAGAAGATGATTCGTCGGTTTCACTGCTTATTCCTGTCCTGCGCGAGCCGCACCAAGTAGTCCGGCAGGCCGCCGGTTAGACGCTTCGACAGCTGACGGGCATGCCCTATGGAGATACATTCCGCGAATGGAACGAGTGGTATCGGGGAATGGAACGAAGAGAAGAAGCGGACGCTACCCCTGAACCTATGCGCCCGTCATTAAGCATGCCGGCTGTTCCGCCCGGATGGACTCCGGGGTCCGGACATGATATGGAGGAGCAACTGCTTCAACAACGGCAACGGACTCCCATGCAGCAACAACCAGCTCCTGGCTTTCCTGCCAACATGCGAATGCCGGGCAGTATGCAACAGCCCCCCCAACGTCCCCTGGGACGCCGTCCGCCAAGCATGCAAGGCCCAAGAGGGATTACATCAGGCCGTTCCCAGCAGACATCAGAGCAAGCAGCCCCGCCTGTACAGCTTCCAGAACCGTCTTCCGGGCAGATAACTTCCTCCCCCGACGACTTGCCTGCGCCGTTACAGCACCCCTCGGACCAAACAGGGGCTGCGGTTCCCGTGCAACTGCCCGAACAGCCTCGTGGAGATATGCAGGTTCCCGAGGCGCCACCCACGCAGATCCGACAACCGGCCGGCCCACCCGATTCAGCCATGCCAGCTCCACAGGGACTGCCATCGAACATGCGAATTCCCGGCGGGCGACCACCAGCAGCCTCTCAACACCCCTCGGGTCAATCCGGCTCTTCTGTGCAGGCGCCACAGGGGCTTCCCCCGAATATGGGGATTCCTGGGGGCGTCGCTGATGATCCCTAGTCAATCTTTTAATTAATCAGGTTGATATACTCGTAGAGGTATTCCGCGCATCGTTAGTTACGTATCAGGCGCAGGTCTAAAATCAGGAAAAGGATATCGGCAAAATCATGCGGTCTCGACCAGCGTATTGGAAAGTCGTACGTGACCTCTCCCAATAGTCGAATATGCCCCTCATGCGGAAAGGCGCTCGTCATAAATGGGGAGCCCTATGAGGCATCTGTGTCATGCGCAACGTGCGGCGCCCAGCTTCCGTCGGGGCTCTCTCGCACGGATACCGATGTTACGCCGTCACGATCCGCTACTGACATTGGAGTCCCGCCCTCAGATTCCACCGCGCCCCAGGAATGGAACATAGGCGCCGTTCTGCTGAATCTCTACGTGATCACCGATATTCTCGGCGAAGGTGGTATGGGGAAGGTGTATAAAGCTCATCATCTCCGATGGGATATCGACCTGGCCATCAAATGTCCCAAACCCCAGCTTATCAACAATAACCGCGCAATGGATGCATTCCAACAGGAATGCGAGACTTGGGTCAATCTAGGACTTCACCCCCACATTACAACATGCTATTATGTGCGCCGTTTGGGTGGTTTGCCTCGTATCTTTGCCGAGTACGTAGACGGTAAGAGCCTCCGCAAGTGGATCACCAAACGCGCCTTATACAAAGGAGGGCCGGCTGCGGCATTCGAACGGATTCTTGCCATAGCTATCCAGATCGCTTGGGGACTCCACCATGCACACGAAAGCGGGCTTGTCCATCGCGATGTGAAGTCGAGTAATGTGTTGATGAGCAAAACGGGAACAGCCAAGGTAACCGACTTTGGTTTGGCAAGTGCCCGAATCCAGTTAGCCCAACTCACTGGGAAAGATACCAGCGATATGCTCGCGAGCGCGGGAGGCATGACCCCGGCCTATTGCTCTCCCGAGCAGCATCGGCACGAACAGGTCTCAAGAAAAACAGACATATGGAGTTGGGCCCTGTGCGTACTCGAAATGTTGGCAGGGGGAGTCGTATGGTCGAACGGACCCGATGCTCCCAATGAACTAATTCGTATCTATCGCGAAGGGCCTTCGCATGAAGCGGCACCGCGAATGCCGCCTTCACTTCTGGAACTGCTCACCTGGTGTTGCCAACCCAATCCCTCCGACCGCCCGGAGGACATGATGGCCGTGGCCGGCGTACTACGGAATATACACAACGACATACTCGATAAACCGTATGAGGCCGAACCGCCTCGGCCCATGGTGACCCGAGTGGAAAGCCTCAACAACCGCGCCGTTTCCCTTGTGGATTTGGGCCATCAGGCAGAGGCAGAACGCGCCTTGATAGAGGCGCTCAAGGTCGAGCCACAACACGCGGAAGCGACATTCAACCTGGGACTTCTTCGTTGGCGGACCGGCAGATTGACAGATGAAGCGTTCGTACATCGCATTCGAGAAATCGCGGAGACCCAGCGCAGTGAGCTATCGCTTCAGTTGTTGGCGCAGGTGCATCTCGAACGAGGGGATTACAACGCTGCTATCAAGGTTCTCCAAAACAGCAAAGAAGCGCAAAGCTCAGGAACTGCACAGCTCAAGGATGCGGCACAAAGGCGACTGCCCTATGCGCGCATGCTACGTGGCGCAATCGAAGCCCACGCGGATGTGATACATGCCGTACATCTCAGTCCAGATGACAGCTATGTGCTTTCGAGCAGCGAAGACAATACAATCCAGCTATCGGAAATAATCGCTGGTGCTGGAGTTCGTACCTTTCAAGGGCATTCCGGCTCCGTGCAAAGTATCGCCTTACGCGCCGACGGGAAGCAAGCTCTTTCCGCAAGTTGCGATCGAACTGTTCGGCTCTGGGACATTGAAACGGGCGATACGCTTACCACGCTAAAATACGATCATGCCGGCCTGAATTGTGTTGCATCTACGGCGGATTTTGCTCCTATCGCTGCCGGCGCCCTTGATGGGAAAGTCATAATCTGGCCCAGTCTGGCCGATAGTAGGCGACGGATCGTCGATGCCCATGCCAGTGATGTAACAGCAATTGCCATGAACAAAGAAGCCGAAATAACGGTATCCGGCGCCCGTGACGGTTCGATCAGGATTTGGGATCTCATGGGGGCGGAGTGTGTTAAAAGACTTGAATGTAAAAACGGATCCGTTCTTGCGTTGGCGATCAGCTCATGCGGACGGTACGTTCTTTCGGGCGGTTCTGATCACTTGCTCCAATTATGGGACATCGAATCGGGTGACTGTATCCGCACCTTGCGCGGGCATAATGATGAAGTCACTGCGGTACAGATCACCGCCGACAGACGCCATGCGGTATCATCCGCCAAGGATGGAACGGTGCGTCTGTGGAAGCTAAACACTGGGTGTTGCCTATATACCTATCGTGGGCATCACGGAGAGGTTCGTTGCGCCGATATTGCCTCGAAGGGCCATCTACTGGCCTCGGGAGGAACGGATAAAATCATCCGGTTATGGAGTTCTGGGTTTGGTGTTAAACCGTTTGTCGCTCCCATGGTACTGTGCAGAGCATTGCATAGCGAGACCGCCGTAAGCACCGAGTTGGCTTTCGCAAAGACCATTGAAGAGGGCAAACAAGCACTGGCACGGGGGGATATCCCCACAGCGACGGAGAGAATCCGACAGGCCAGGTCAATGACAGGCTTTCGACGCAATGCCGCTGCGATGCAGCTTTGGTGGCGTTTATATCGGCGACTACCTCGGACATCGCTCGATGGATTCTGGGAAGGCGAAACCATCGAAGGCCACATTGGCATCATCCGTTGCCTCGACTTGAGTTGGGATGGACGGTTTATACTGAGCGGCGGCTCCGATTACGTCATTCGACTATGGGACAGCCTGTCCGGTAAATGCCTACGCCAATACGACGGACATGCGGGAGCCATATACTCACTTCGGTTAACCCAGGATAATCGTTCCATTGTCTCAGCCAGCGAAGATGGAACCATCAAGGTTTGGGATACCCGAAGCGGAGAATGTATCCGAACCTTCCAGGAACAAGCAGGCGGGCTCGAGACCATCGTGCTTAGCCCGGATGAACGATTTGTGGCCTCCAGCGGATGGAGCATCATTCTTTGGGATATGGCAGAAGGTCGGAATCTGCGGACTTTCGGAGGTCAGACGGCAGCCGTTTTTGGACTGGCCTGGACCCCGGACAGCCGGTGTTTGCTCAGTGGGGCATCCGATGAAGAGCTTCGGGTCTGGGATGTCATCAAAGGGAACTGCCTACAAGCCCTGGGGGGCCACAACGGAGCAGTCAGCGCTGTATCCGTAAGCGCTGACTGTCAACATGCGATCACGGCAAGCAGCCCTGTGTGGGGTCGTGATGGCGAGATAATGCTATGGGACATGCGCAAATGGCAACGTATCCGAACCTTCGACGGCCATACCGGCGCAGTCAACGCAGCCGTCATCAGCCTTGACGGGCGCTTGATCCTTTCGGGCGGTTCCGATGGCACGGTCAGGCTTTGGTCAACCGAGACAGGCCAATGTATTCGGGTCTTAACAGACAGTCTCAAGGGCGTGCGGGATGTACGTCTTAGCCCCGATTGTCGGCTTGCTGCAGCCGCGGATGAGGATGGAATTATTCAGCTTTGGATACTCGACTGGAACCTAGGCGACAAACCGGACGCGGAATGGGATCCGGCCGTTGAACCTTATCTGGATGTCTTTCTCGAAAGCCATCGGCCCTATGGCGGCGTTCTTCCCGCAGATGATTACCCCGAAGAACGGGAGTTGGTACACGCGTTGACCCGGAAAGGCAAACCCACATGGGATGATAACGATTTTGGACAACTTCTCTATTTGATCGGCTGTGCAGGATATGGCTGGATAGATCCTGCCGTTATCCAAGCATACCTACTGGAGCGACAGCATCAATCGGTCTTGGGATGGCTAGGAAGCCGTTTCGGCACAAGACGGCGTTAGTTTTTCCCGGATCGAATAAGGAATCCCAGTATGCTTTTGAACATACAACTTCCTAACACAACCTGTATTCGGTATCGACTTTTTGGACTGGTCATACTTGCTATGATCGGCTGGAGCGGATTCGCCCTGCCCGGCGCATATGCCGTTGAGGATACCTTTGAATGGAATCCCCTGTTCGAGGGAATCGCATACGCGTCAGTTGAAAAAGACGCCCCCGACCCTTTAGAGGTCTACATAGTACAAGTCGATCTGAAAACCGAGGGTATTGAGTTCTTTGTAACCCCGTCCAATGGAGATGAACCCGCCGACACCAACAGCCGAGCCACCAGCACATTCTTGAAAGAATTTGATCTGCAACTTGCCATTAACGCCTCCCCTTTTAGTCCTGTAGTGAATGAAGAGGGGCATCCGATGAACATAGTCGGGTTATCTATTTCGCGAGGCGATATGTACTCCGGCCCTCATCCCGATTTCGCGGCATTGCTTATTTCCAAAGAGAATGACATCACCATGGTCACGCCGTCCTACGACCCTTCAGAGGCCTGGAATGCGGTTGGAGGATTTGGCATGCTGGTCGTTGACGGTGAAAACGTAGGCGCAGATGATGTCCGTCACCCACGCACCGCGGTGGGCGTTTGCGCAGACAACCGTTTCATGTACATGGTCATCATTGATGGTCGACGTCCGAATCGTAGTGTCGGCGCAACGCTTCACGAAACCGCTGAGTGGATGCTAAAAGTCGGTTCCTATCAGGCCATTAATCTCGACGGCGGCGGTTCGACGACCTTGGTGATTGAGGGATCGGGCGGAGATCCCCAGGTGTTGAATACGCCCGTTCATGGCGGCATTCCCGGATTTGAGCGAGTCAATGGAAACCATCTTGGTATCTACGCCCGGTCGCTGTCCAGCAAAGCGTGCTGCAACTAGACGACGTAATCCTGGTCGAACGCTTTAGCCAATCCCATCGCTCGTCAGGGTTTCCTCGCGTGGGAAAAACATGGCCTCTACGTACTCCATCTGAAAGTTCGGATCACGGGATAATTCCACATGCAAGGTGCTTCGAGCCAGTTGATCTGCTCGAAAACGCGCGGCTTTCGAAAAGGCCACACGCCGAGCGCCCCAAAGCGAAGCATTTCCGATGAACCGTATTTTATCGGGGTCAATTCCATGTGGCAATAACCCCATCCGCTGTCCGTTATGGCCCCGGATATAATTGCCGAAGGCACCGGCTACAAGAAACTGGGCGAGATCATTCGGCTCGAGACCGGACTGCTTGAGTAAAATACTGACGCCTGCACGAATGGCAGCTGTGGCGACCTGTAAATCGCGGAAATCGCGACCGGTAACCACTATGGGACGCCCCGAAGCCGATTCCTGCGCCGTTGCGACGATAAATTCCGAATCGTCGTCGCCCATGCGAACGCGTTCTCGGATGCCTGCTGGCAGAGCAGATGGCAAATCATCGCCAACCAGCATTAATCCTTCCGAGGTCAGGATACCGTGGCGGAGCAACTCAGCTGTCAGATCGATGAGGGCGGAGCCACAAAGCCCTGTGGGCCGCACGCCGCCAATGACTTTAATATGCACCCCGCCATTGAGTTCAACTTCCTCGATCGCGCCGACTGTAGCCCGCATTCCACTCGATACGGTTGCTCCCTCGAAGGCGGGTCCGGCCGCGCATGACGTTGCAAGCAAACGTCCTTCATGGCGGATAACCAGTTCACCATTCGTACCGATATCGAGCAACATGGTCGGATCCGAGGAGTCGGCGATGCCAGACACGAGAATACCGGCGACCGTATCTCCTCCCACAAATCCCCCAATGACGGGAAATAGCACCGCTCGGCCGCGGGGATGAATGGCTACGTTGAGCGCTTCAGCGGGGAGCATCAACGATCGACGCATGACCGGCACAAAGGGTATCTCCCCTAAGGCAGCCGGTGAAACCCCTGCGACCAGATGCAACATAGTCGTATTACCGGCAAAGGTTGCCTCATAGACATTTGCACGGTCCACATGGGCTTGCTCGATCAGCTCGTCGATCATTCCGTTGATGGCATCGATAAGCCCTTCATTCAAGTTTTGAAGGCCCTGCTCATTCTCTCGAACCAATTGGATTCGAGCCAGGACATCGTCTCCATATCGGGTCTGCGGATTCATACGAGAGGTGGATGCCAGTTCGTGTCCGTTGTGAAGACTAACGAGTACGCCCACGAGGGTTGTCGTGCCTATATCAAAGGCAACGGCGTAGTTCGCCATGGTTGTGTCGCCTGGCTCAAAACCGATAAGCGTGCCATCCAACAAGACTGCCGTACCTGCAAATCCGCACTCCCGGAGAAGGACAGGTAACTCGCGCAACATGGAGGCATCAACGGTTACATCGCCCATGTGTCGGCTGATGCGTTCAAGATCGGGACTATCATCCTCCAATGTGGGTGTCGGTAACTCAATGTACTGCTTCACGACAGGAGGATCATCCGCGCGTCCGTCACTATCTCCACCGCTCGCAGACAGAATCTGCCCGGTATCCGCCAAGCGCGATGTTTTCGGCACCTCTACCGTCATCGATTCCGTGATGACCGTTTGACAGGCAAGCCGAATACCGTCACCCAGTTCGTCGGCATTCAAGGCTGCTTTATCCGCCGAGTTTGGCTCTGTTAAATTGACCAAAACCTGCACTCGGCATTTGCCGCAGGTTCCCTTTCCCCCACAGGAGAACTCAAGGGGGATTCCCGCTTGTGTGACAGCGTCGCCTAACCGACTCCCCTCGGGGACATGAACCTTTCGGCCTTCCGGTTGAAATGTAATGGTTTTCTCACTCATACGATTTATCGTCCTCTTGGGGCAATTTTCATTGGCTTCCGCCCGATTTGTCCCGCCCGGAGGGGACATATTGCGGCGCAGAAAAGCGCTAGGATACGGATCTGCGGCCCTACTTTCCAGTCAACCACCAGCAGATTGGATCAACGCAATGTGGAGGCAACTTGTTCCACATACATGACCAGTCCATCTATAATAGTTGATACAAT
>PWNM01000217.1 GCA_003557825.1 Candidatus Hydrogenedentota bacterium
ACCGGATCCTGGCGGGCGATAAAAGCGGAGACGGCCCCATGGCCTATGATCCCTATGTCCAACGTGATGCAGATGGCGATCTCTATCTGTTCTACTGCCACTCGGATGGCCGTCATACCGATGTCCGCATTGTGGCGCAACGCATGCTCGATCCCGAAACACCGGATCCCGATTTTGAGCCGCGGCTGATTCTCGAACCGGAAGGATACCGGTCGGAAGATCGCAATCCCGGTTACATTCAGCTCGTGGAGGCGGCCAACCTCGCCGCCTTTGATGGAACCTACCTGCTGCTTTACAGCGTGGGCGACTTTGCCCTTCATGCGGGGCAACCCAGCAACTACAAAATCGGCGTCGCTTTCGCGGATCAACTGATCCCGCCGCCCGGCGAAACCTACCGTAAGACCGTGATTCCCGATCCGGATAATGTATGGGGAAACGAGGATAAAACGGACGAGGTCTGGTATCTGCTCCAGTCGCAAAAACCCGAGTGGCCCAACTACTGCGCCGAATGGGTGCAAGGACCGGGCGTGGCCAGCATCGTTGAAATCGACGATGCGCCTTGGCTTGTGTTTCATGGCTACGAGCCGGGACTGGACAGCATCGGTCCCAATGACCGCCGGGTGTGGAAGGCTCCGCTTGATGTTCGTATCGACAGGAACCGGCCTCAGCATGAATGGGTGCGTGTACGCCTGCCCAAATCGCAACCTACGGAAGGAACAGGATGATGCAATCGACCATTGAACCCGTGCCGTTTACCGCCGTCCAGGTTCGGGATACGTTCTGGGCATCCCGTATCGAAACCAACCGGACCGTGACCATCCCCTACGCCTTCGAACAGTCTGAGGCCACCGGTCGTATCGAAAACTTCAAGGTCGCCGCGGGGCTGTCCGAAGGGCCGTGGCAGGGAGATGCCGGATTTAACGACAGCGATGTCTTCAAGATCATCGAGGGGGCGGCTTACAGTTTGATGGCCCATCCGGATGCCGAACTCGACGCCTATCTCGACCGGTTGATCCCGTGGATCGCCGCTGCCCAGGAGCCCGATGGGTACCTTTATACGGCATGGACCGCTCAGGTGCAGCGGCAGGACCGTCCCATCGGGTGTTGCTACATAGCCGAACAATGGGACAACATCGTCATGAGCCACGAGTTGTACAATGTGGGCCATCTCTACGAGGCGGCAGTGGCCCATTACCAGGCGACGGGCAAGCGGGAACTGCTCGACGTGGCCATGAAAAACGCCGACCTTATCGTTGAGGTTTTCGGAAGCGATGGACGCGCCGATGTGCCCGGCCATCAGGAAATCGAGATCGGTCTGGTGAAACTCTACCGGGTAACGGGCAACCTGGCCTACCTTGACCAGGCCAAGCGTTTTCTTGATCGCCGGGGCCACGGCAACGCCTATGCCCAGGATCACAGGCCGGTCATCGAACAGGACGAAGCCGTGGGCCATGCTGTGCGCGCCGGATACATGTACAGCGCCATGGCCGATGTAGCCGCACTGGCCGGTGAACGGGACTACATGGCCGCCATTGACCGCATTTGGGAAAATGTGGTGTCGAAGAAACTCTATGTCACCGGCGGCATCGGAGCGCGCCATGATGGCGAGGCCTTCGGCGATGCCTACGAACTGCCCAATGACACGGCTTATTGCGAGACCTGCGCCGCCATTGCCAATGTCTACTGGAACCACCGCATGTTTTTGCTCCATGGCGATGCAGGATATATCGATGTCATGGAGCGGTCGCTGTATAACAACGTCCTGGTGGGCGTCTCGCTCGACGGCAAGGGCTTTTTCTACGTCAACCCCCTGATGACTGCGGGCGGGCATGGGCGGCAGCCCTGGTTCGGTTGCGCCTGCTGTCCGAGCAACGTTTGCCGGTTCATGGCCTCCGTACCTGGCTATGCCTACGCCGTCGGGCCGGAAGGGATCTATGTCAATCTTTATCTGCAAAGCACGGCCGAATTGAGCTCGCCTCAGTCGACGATCCGCCTCACCCAGCATACCGACTATCCGTGGGACGGAGACATTGCTGTTACCGTCGCGCCCGCTTCGGGGTCCGCCGAGTTTGCTTTGTTCCTTCGCATCCCCGGCTGGGCTCGGAATCAACCCGTGCCCAGCACCCTGTACAGCGTCCTATCGTTCGAGGCCGAACCCGTCCAAGTGGAGGTGAATGGCGAACCCTATCCCGTTGCCCTTCACAACGGCTATGTCGTCATTGACCGCACATGGTCGACCGGCGATACGGTACGCCTGTATTTGCCCATGCCGGTCCAGCGGATAGCATGTGACGCCCGTGTCGCGGCCAATGTGGGGCGGGTCGCCTTGCAGCGGGGACCGCTAGTCTATTGTGTGGAAGGCCTTGATGTAGAGGGTGGACAGGCGCTGGACGTGGTCCTACCTGACACGACCCCATTGGAGGCCGTTCATCTCCCTGACCTTCTGGGCGGCGTTACCGTACTCGAAGGCACCGGACACGATGGTAACGGCACGGCTCGCCGGGTCATGGCCATCCCCTATTACGCCTGGGCCCATCGCGGCGACGGCCCCATGACGGTGTGGATGACCCGTGCGCCAGGCACGTAGACTGCACACTGTTTTCTCTCCGGCTTGACGCTCCCATATCGTGATTCGGTAGGATAGCGGGAAGCGATAGATACAACGAGGGAAAAACCATGCTTATCGATTTTGATATTACCCCTGCCGCATTGCGCGGCGAGCTCGACCGGTTTTTCGATTTGGCCAAGGGAAAGATCCGCCGACTCGACGAAAGCTGGCATCCCATCGAGGGCGCGCCGGTCTATACCAAACGAGGGCACTATGCCACCCGCGGCTGGACGGAATGGACCCAGGGATTTCAATACGGTTGTCAGATTCTGTTGTTCGACGCCACGGACGACGAGGAGTTTCTCAACCTGGGCCGTCACAATACGGTTCGATATATGGCGCCCCATATCACCCATATCGGCGTCCATGATCACGGGTTCAACAACATCTCCACCTACGGCAATCTTCGGCGGTTGGCCCTCGAAAAACGGTTCATCGAGTCCCACGAAGGCCTCGACTTTTTCGAGCTGGCCCTCAAGGCATCGGGAGCCGTCCAGGCGGCCCGATGGACCCGAATCCACGACGGTACGGGGTTCATCCATTCCTTCAATGGCCCCCATTCGTTGTTCAGCGACACGATTCGATCGTGTCGGTCGTTGGTAGTGGCCCATCAGCTTGGCCATAGCCTCATGGGCGAAAACGACCGGTCCTTCTCGCTACTCGAACGGGCCATCGAACACATGCGCAACACCGCCCGGTTCAATTTGTATTACGGCGAAGGCCGCGATACCTACGACGTGCCAGGGCGGGTGGTCCATGAAAGCATCTTTAACACCACAGACGGTCAATACCGCTGTCCAAGTACGCAACAAGGCTATTCGCCGTTCACGACCTGGACCCGCGGGCTGGCGTGGATCCTTCTTGGATTCGCCGAGGAACTCGAGGCCTTGGATGGGTTGCCCGAGGAGGACCTGAGCGTATTCGGCGGCAAAGGTGAACTTACCTCGTGGATGCTGCCTGCCGCGAGAGCTACGGCTGATTTCTTTATCGAACACACCGCATCGGACGGCATTCCCTATTGGGATACGGGTGCGCCGGGTCTCGATCGGATGCCCGGATGGCGCGAGGAGCCTTCCCATCCGGACAACCTGTACGAGCCGGTGGACAGCTCCGCCGCCGCCATTTCGGCCCAGGGCCTGTTGCGATTGGCCAATGTGCTCGGTGAGGAAGGGGGACGGTATCGACAAGCGGGGCTCACCACGGCCCACACCTTGTTTACGCCGCCCTACATTTCAGAGGACCCCCGGCATCAAGGCCTGCTGCTCCATTCCATATACCATCGGCCCAACAACTGGGACTACATCCCCGAAGGCAAAGTGATCCCCCAGGGCGAATCCTGCATGTGGGGAGACTACCACTACATGGAGCTGGCGGTGTACCTGAAACGGCTTATCGACGAACAACCTTACTTGGTCTTTTTCGACCGTCAATAGCAAAAATAAGGAAAGGAATACGCTCATGTCTGAAGCCAAACCCAAAGGTCCGCGGACGTTTATCTGGTGGTTTTTGATTGTCCAACTCGTTCCCCTGGTAGGCATTCTCGCTTTGCCCAATGTCTCGCGGGTCTGGGTATTGATTGTCTTTGTGAATACATGCGTGTTGCATTTCAACTTCGGCCGCAACGACACGCAGGGCTACCGGTTTTATCACTACTTGATCGGGGGCATTTTCGGCGTCATGGCCGTGGCGTGGGCCATTTTTCTCGTGGTCCGTTTTTATCAGGCCGATACGCTGAGCGTATAGGCCCTCACCAAGTTAGGAAAAGGAGCTATTGTGAAGACACATCGCGTCGGCGTCATTATGAACGGGGTTACGGGCCGGATGGGTACCAACCAACACCTTATCCGCTCGATACAGGCCATTCGCGACCAAGGGGGCGTTGCCGTCGGGACCGAATCGCGCATCATGCCGGAGCCGTTGTTGGTTGGTCGTAACGAAACCAAACTCAAGGCCCTGTCGGACCAGGCAGGGGGCTTTCCTATTGAGACGGACCTCGATCGGGCTTTGGCCAATCCGGATTACCCC
>PWNM01000548.1 GCA_003557825.1 Candidatus Hydrogenedentota bacterium
ATCGAAAACTGGATCAAACAGAATTCAGATCGCCCGGTCGGTTTGATCCTATGGGGCGTTGGCGACCACGGCGGCGGACCTTCGCACCAGGATCTTGCGGCCATTGCGGAACTGATGAAAACAACAAAAGAACCCCAGCTGCTGCATTCGACGCCTGAGGCCTATTTCGCAGAACTCCGGGAACTGGGCGCTGAAGGTCCTCGACACGAAAAGGATGTCAATCCTTGGGGCTCGGGCTGTTACACTTCGCAAATCCGACTCAAGCAAAAGCATCGCTTGCTCGAGAACGAAATTTATGCCATCGAGAAGATGGCTTCGGCGGCTGCCCTGAACGGATTGATGGCGTATCCTTACGACGACATCCACCAGGCCCTATGCGATTTGATGGTGGCCGAGTTTCACGATATCCTGCCGGGGTCTTCGATTCAACCAGTTGAAGACGCAGGAATACGGCTCATGGATCACGGCCTCGAAATCTTGTCGCGTATCAAGGCACGGGCCTTTTTTGCCATGGCGTCGGGACAACATCAAGCGCCGGAAGGTCAGATTCCCATCATGGCCTATAACCCCCATCCTTATCCGGTAACGGGCATTTTTGAATGCGAGTTCAACACCCATGATGCCTGTTTCGAAGAGCAGTTTAGCATACCGGTGGTCCACCATAATGGCGTTGTAATAGCCAGTCAGAATGAACAAGAGGCAAGCAACCTTAACCTCGATTGGCGCAAACGCTGCGTGTTCCAAGCCGAACTCGCACCCGGTCAGATAACGCGGTTCGACTGTACGCTTGAGATCCTTCCCAAACGCCCCCGGCCGGAAGTGAGAGCTGAAAATGGCCGATTCACCTTCAAGAACGACCGCATCGAGGCCGTGATCAACGCGGAAACGGGCCTGATGGACAAATACGCAGTTGACGGCGTCGACTACATCACGCCCGGCGCGTTCCGCGGACTGGTCATCAATGACACCGAGGATCCTTGGGGAATGAACCAAAAGGAATACCGCGATGTGGCGGGCGTTTTTGCCCTGATGGACCGTGAAGCCGGCACACGGTTCTCCGGCGTCAAGGCAGGCCTGTTGGATTCGGTTCGTGTCATCGAAGACGGCCCCGTTCGTACCGTCATTGAGGCGCTGTTCTCCTGGGGCGATTCGTTCTTGGTGCTCACCTATCGACTGCCTAAGCAAGGCACGGAGCTCGAAGTCCATGTCCGGGTGCATTGGAACGAAAAGGACAAGATGCTGAAGCTTGGCATCCCCACGCCCTTCGCAGGCGGAACCTACCACGGCCAAGTGGCTTACGGTCGGGATGAACTGCCCGGCGCAGAGCGGGAAGTCGTGGCACAAAAATGGGTCGCCGCTGTATCAAAAGATGATCAGCACGCCCTCACCTGCATCAACGACAGCATCTACGGGTCCGACTTCGTGGACGGCGAGGTACGCTTGTCTCTTCTACGCTCGGCCGCTTACTCGGGCCATCCCATCGGCGATCGCCCCATTGTGCCCCAGGATCGATATACGCCCCGGATCGACCAAGGCGAACGACAGTACCTGTTTTGGTTCCAGGGCGGACCCAAAGCAGAGCGGTTCGATGCCATCGAGCGGGAATCACTGGCACACAACGAACAGCCCATGGTCATTTCCTTCTTCCCCTCGGGCGCGGGTGAAATGCCGGCCCCGGGAGCCAAACTTGATGACAACGTGGTACAGATGCCGGTCTTCAAACGGTCCGAAGACGGCGAAGGTTATATCGTACGTCTGTTCGAACCGACTGGCGTGGCTCGATCGACTACCTTATCCATTCCTGCTTTGGGCATTCAGCAGGAAGTGTCTCTGACGCCTTTTGAGTTGAAGACCTTCTGGGTGGATCCCGAGTCGAAGCGCTTGACAGAAGCGGATCTGCTCGAACGCCCGATGGGCTAACACAGACCGTACCAGCACCGCCGGGAACCCCGGTTCCTGGCAGTGTTGGTCTCGCTGCTCCGCAGATGCTTTGTAAAACTGGAGGGTAACCATGAGCCGGATCTGGGTCGATGTCAGCGCCCCCCTGAACCCGGAGTTGACCGTATGGCCGGGCGATCCCCCCGTACGTGTCGAAGCCGCTGCCCGCATTCAGCATGGCGACGAGGTGAACCTGTCCCACCTATCTCTTAGCGCCCATGCCGGTACCCATATGGATGCGCCGTGGCATTTTGAAGATGACGGGGTTAGTCTTGATCGCGTTGATACGGATTTGTTTTTCGGAGATGCCCTGGTTATCGAGCATCATATCCCCGGCCCCATTACGGCAGCGTCCCTCGATGGTATCGACCTGTTGCCCCGGGTGCTGTTCAAGACGCCAAACTCCAATCTCCCCATGACCGGTCCATTTCGAAAGGAGTATGTATCGATTCTGCCGGACGCCGCCCAGCGGTTGATCGATGGAGGTGTTCGATTGGTGGGGATCGACTACCTTTCCGTCGCTCCTTTCGACCAAACGGACCAGGCCACCCACCATATTCTGTTGGGTCATGAGGTTCTGCTTGTGGAAGGGCTACGCATGAAAGGCATCACCCCAGGCGTTCATCCCTTTATCGCCCTGCCGCTCCCCATCACAGGCACAGACGGAGCCCCCTGCAGAGCCTTCATCGCGCAGGAACAGTGAGGCGAAACTACACAGGACCGTGGAATGCCTGATAACGATGGCCGTACACATATATATGCTGCTTAGCGACGAGCGCGATTGATCGAGGCCCAATTCGAGCGGACAATTTCACGCCCTTCACAGGTATAACAAGTCCGTCGCTGTGTCTCGGCCCCCTCCATGCGGGCTTCAATCGATACTTGGATCACATCAGCATCGTCACATTTGAACGCCTGACTCAGTGCACGTGCAAATCCTACATCCGTAAGCGACCAACATCGAGGTTTCGGATTATTTCTCGGATCGGGAACACTACGAGGAAGCAAGTAGAGACACGGGGGCGGCGTCTTCGTATCCTCGGACAGATAGGTCCATATATCCCTTTTTCTGTTCGCCTTGGGGCAAGGTCGTCCAATCGTCCCACAGACCATGTCCCAGATAACCACCGCATCCACGCGTTGGTTTCGGTGAATGATTTCGGCACTCAATCTAGTATGAAGACCTGACCAAGCATTCTTTCGGGGATCCGCTCCTGGATTCTGGCACAGGGACCATATTATGAATTCGTCAGCTTGGGGCGGACGCTCGAATATGTTGGTATTGTTGCCATCAAGGCAACCTTTTGTCTCGATGATGGTCATGCGTTCATCTGGAAGTACAACCTCGTAATCATGTCGTTCCCCTGTTCCAGAGAATCGCCAGTCCTTGACCAAAGCAAGATCTTTTAGGTAATCCAAAACATGGGCAACAAAATTTCGCTTTTCTGACATTGAAGCCGCTTGGGTTCCACGCAGCCTTTCAACAGCACTCCGAAAAAGCCCGGCTCTCCAGAATTCGTCTTCGGAGAGTCCATGTGCGCCAATCATATGAGCCGAGTGTTTTAGGGCCTCTGCATATTTGTGAATACGATCTTGGGTTTCCGGTAGCAACTCACAGGGTATTATGGGTTCCATCATGCGGCCTCCATCATCGCTTTAGCGGAGTGAGCAAGAGGCTGCAGCAACTGCCTTTCCAACCAGGAAACTACGGGTATTACCAGGCCGTCTCCCATTAGATGATATGCTTCATTGTAATTCCTGGGCAGTAGGTAATCATCAGGAACGCCCATAAGGCGAGCCGCTTCCCGTGCGGATATAAGACGAGAACGAATCAGGTCGCCCTCGACAACGAGAATTGTCTGACGGCTTGAGCCTCCCGCTGGGGTACGCAGACAACCGCTTACCTGGTCAAAACGCACTTCTGCCCGTTGAATTTTACTACCATCGGGTGCAATCCGAGTCCTTCGGTAGACTGTTCCCACAATCCGTCTGTTCATGGCCTGCGCCTGTCTGACCCGATCTCTGTTTAGATCCGACATCATTTCCAGAAGCGATTGTGTCTTCTCATGGGAATTCCATGATACCCCCTCAGGCTCATCCTCAATGAGCGTATCGAGTTTCACTCTTGGTGAATTAGGTCTCTCCATCTGCCACCATAGCATCGGTATATCTTGTGCAGTACAAACTTTTTGAAGGGCTTGGGGATGCCATAATTCAGAGGGGAGTGGGCTCACGAGTTCCTGAGGAATATGTACGCTCGAGTGGACCGCGACTATGAAAAGTCGGGGGCGTGACTGCGGGATAAACTCCACGGCATCCATAACAAGAGCTCCAAACCCATACCCGGCAGCCGAGATAACATCAGCAAGCCGGCAAAAATCATCGCCATTATTTGACGTTATGGTACCTACGACGTTTTCCAAAACTACAATAGGTACGGTTCGTCCATCTGCCGCCAGAGACTGTATGAGTCCCCAAAACGGCCAGAATGTACTGCTTCGTGAACCTTGTAATCCTTTCCGAGAACCGGCTAAAGATAAATCCTGACAAGGGAAGGATGCCCAGGAAAGCAATGGTCTTCCGGGGAGTTCATCCGAATCCAGTAAAGCAATGTCACAGCAGTTCATTTCTGAACCCGGAGGAAAGTTGTCCCTATATGATCTTGCTTTTTTTGTGCAAATTTCGTTTGCA
>PWNM01000197.1 GCA_003557825.1 Candidatus Hydrogenedentota bacterium
AGTTGGGGTATTTCGGCAATCAACTGCCCGGCGATGTGGACAACCTAACCGATCGGACGGAGCGCATGGACCAGCAGGTGCTTGCCCGGAATGGCCTGTCGGCCGCCTTGACCGCTGATAGTCCGACGGCCGCCTCCGGCGCGGCGCTTTACGCCGGTCCGTTGCGCGAGATCCTCTTTCGCGACCGCACGGCAACGGTGTTCCGTTTCCCCTTCTTCGAGGTAGCCGTGGACTACGGCGACTCGGTGGCGGTGCGCGATGGCGTGCCGAAAACAGTTCGAGTGAGCATCACCAACACCTATAAGGTCCAGGCAGCCCTGAAGGTGCATTGGCATTTGCGCGAGGGCTGGACCATTGCGCCCAGCGCCGATGGCATGATGCACGTCAGTTTTCCGCCCCTGGAGACGCGCCACACGGCCAGCTTTACCCTCGCCTGCGAACGTATCACCGAGACAACCGTTCGTCATGCCATCGAAATCACCATGGACGGCCGTCCTTCGGCTATGGTCGTCCCTGTGACCCTTCTAAACGGGAATTTCGATTAGACGAAGCCCAGAACCCCAGCGTGATGGGCAGGTTCCGTCCCCTCTCCCCCGCCGGTTGCCCCCGGCGCGGGGGGAGGTGGTACTGTACTCCCTGACCGGGGAGGGCCCGGACCATTCCCCTTGTTATGGCTGCGACCACGATATGAATACCAAACAGACTGTCCCGGAAAATCCACCTGAAGTCCTTATAGGTCAACGACTTACACATCGCTCCGAGTCGGTCGCCACGGCGGAATCGTGCTCGGGCGGGCTCATCGCCCATCGGCTGACCAACGTGTCCGGCGCGTCGGGCTACGTCCGGGGCGGGGTGGTGGCCTACAGCAATGAAGCCAAGGCCGCCTTACTCGGGGTTTCCACCGATACCTTGGCTGCCCATGGGGCCGTGAGTGCCCCGGTGGCGCGGGAACTCGCCGAGGGCGCACGGACGCGGTTCGGGTCCACGTGGGGCATCGGGGTCACCGGAATCGCCGGTCCTACGGGGGGAACCCCCGAAAAACCCGTGGGATTGGTCTTCATCGCCGTCGCCGGACCGAATGGAATCGAGGCGACTCGGCATGTGTTCGAGGGGAATCGACTCAGCGTAAAGGAACAAACCGCAGACGCTGCGCTGCGGCTATTATTGGAGCATTTGGCATGAGCGCCGGTTTTGTGCATCTTCACTGTCACACCGAATACAGCGTCCTCGATGGGGCGTGCAAAGTTAATGATCTGCTGGCCCGATGCCGGGAATACGGCATGAAAGCCTGCGCCATTACGGACCACGGCAACCTCTTTGGGGCCTGTGATTTCTATAAATCCGCTAAAAAGGCGGGCATCAAACCCATTATCGGCTGCGAACTCTACGTGGCAAAAGGCCGCCGGGACGATCGCTCGGCCCGAAGCGCGGGTAACGCGTATCACCATTTCCTGCTGCTCTGCGAGAACGAAACCGGCTACCACAACCTGTGTCGGCTGAGCTCGCTGGGCTATATCGAGGGATTCCACTATCGTCCGCGGGGCGATCTGGATCTGCTGGCCCGCTATAGCGAAGGCCTCATCGCCTCGACGGCCTGTCTCGCGGGGGAAGTGCCCCAACTGATGCTCAATGACGAGACCGATAAGGCCAACGAGGCCCTGACGCGGTTTATCGAGATTTACGGCAAGGACAATCTCTTGGTCGAGGTGATGGACCATGGTCTGCCCGAAGAAAACAAAATCAACCCCATGTTGGCCGAGATGGCCGAGCACCATGGGCTCATGCTCGTGGCCACGAACGATTGCCACTACATCGGCAAGGAAGACGCCGAGGCCCATGATGCCCTCCTTGCCATTCAGACCAATGCATCCATCGACGAGGAAAAACGCTTTCGCTTCCCCGGCGGGCCGCAGTATTACTTCGCCAGTCCCGATGAAATGCGCGCCAAGTTCGAGAAATGGCCCGATGCCCTGGCCAACACGGAAAAAGTCGCCGAACGGTGCAACGTCGAGCTGCCTTTGGATCAGCACCTTATCCCGGAATACACCCCGCCCGAAGGCATGGACAAGTTCGAGTATCTCACGCAACTGGTCATGGACGGGCTCGACGAACGCTACGACAACATGCCGACGATCGAGCATGTCAAACGGGCGAAATTCGAGCTCAACGTCATCAAAAACATGGGCTTCGTCGACTACTTCCTGGTGGTGTGGGACCTGATCAACTTCGCCCGCAATGAAGGCATCCCGGTGGGACCCGGACGTGGCTCGGGCGCGGGCAGTTTGGTCGCCTATGCCCTGAAAATCACCAACATCGATCCCATCCGATATAGCCTCATTTTCGAGCGGTTCCTGAATCCCGAGCGGATATCCATGCCCGATTTCGACCTCGATTTCTGCTACAACCGCCGAGGCGAGGTTATCGAATACGTGCGCCGGAAATACGGCAACGAAAACGTCAGCCAGATCATCACCTTCGGCCGAATGCTGGCCAAACAGGCGGTGCGCAATGTGGGGCGCGTACTCGGTATGCCTTACGGGGAGGTGGACCGCATCGCGAAGCTCATCCCCGACGAGTTGAAGATGACCCTGGACACCGCCATCGAGCGAGAACCGGAGCTGGCTCGGTTGGTCCGCGAGGATCCCCAGATCGCCCGATTGTGGGATCTGGCGACGCGTATCGAGGGGACCATCGGCACCTGCGGAACCCATGCCGCCGGCGTGATCATCTGCGACAATCCGTTGACCGACCATGTGGCTTTGTTCAAGGCGTCGAACAGCGACATCATCGCCACGCAGTTCGAGATGAAATACGCCGAAGCAGTGGGCCTGCTCAAGATGGACTTCCTGGGGCTGCGTACGCTGACGGTGGTCCACGAGGCCGTTAAGTTCGTCCGACAAAGCCGGGGAATCGAGATCGATATTGACGCCCTCGAACCCAATGATCCGAAGACCTATGCCCTGTTGCGCTCGGGTCAGACCTTGGGCGTTTTCCAGTTGGAAAGCTCGGGGATGCGCGACCTGGCCAAACGGATCGGACTGGAAAGCCTCGAAGAGATCTGCGCCCTGGTCGCCCTCTATCGCCCCGGCCCGATGGCGCTCAAGGACGATTACATCGCCAACAAGCACAATCCGACGCGGGTGACCTATGACCACCCCCTGCTGGAGCCGATCCTGAAAGAGACCTACGGCATCGCCTTGTATCAGGAGCAGGTGATGCAGACCGTGCAGGCCTTGGCGGGCTTCACCCTCGGTCAGGCTGATACGCTGCGGCGGGCCATGGGAAAAAAGGATCCCGAGCTCATGGCCGAGCAGCGGCAGAAGTTCATCGACGGGTGCATCGCCAACGGCCATCCCTCCGATATGGCGGAGCGGCTGTTCGAACGCATCGAGACCTTCGCCGGATACGGCTTCAACAAATCCCACAGCATGGCCTATGCCTACGTGGCCTACCAGACGGCCTTCCTCAAGGCCAATTATCCCGTCGAATTCATGACGGCCTTGCTCACGAGTGAATCGGGCAACTTGACGAAGGTGGCCCAATACGTCGAGGAATGCCGCCGCATGGGAATCGAGGTGCTGGCGCCGGACGTGAACCACAGTTTCACCGACTTCGCCGCCGAGGACGCCGCCATCCGCTTCGGTATGGGAGCCATCAAGAACGTGGGCCAGGGAGCCGTCGATGCCATCGTAGCGGAGCGCGAAGCCAACGGACCCTATGCGGACATTTTCGATTTCTGCAGCCGCCTCGACTCGAAGGTCACCAACAGCCGCATCATCGAGAGCCTCAACCGAGCGGGCGCCTTCGCCAGCACCGGCTGGACCCGGCGCGAGGTCGAGGAGTCCCTGGAAACGGCCATCCAGGAGGGGCAGATCAGCCAACGCGAACGGGAAGCCGGTCAGACGTCGCTGTTTGACCTCATGGCCGATGACACCGAACAGCAGCCGCTTCATCAGCGGCCCAATCTACCCGAATGGCCCGAGAGCCAGGTGTTGGCCTATGAAAAAGAGATGCTCGGCCTCTACGTGAGCAGTCATCCTTTGGCTCGCTATGCCGATATCCTCGAACGGTTCGTGGACATTCGCATCGTCGACCTGGGCGAACTGCGCGACGGCGCGGAGGTGGTCGTCGGGGGCATCCTCAATATGGTCAAGCACCACACCACGGCCAAAGGCAAAAAGATGGCTTTCGTGGGGTTGGAGACCCTCGAGGGACCCTGTGAGATCACCATTTTCAGCGACCTGTTCGAAGAACGGCACGCTTTGATTGCCGTCGATGAAGCCGTTATGGTCAAGGCGCGGGTCAATGTCCGCAACGATCAACCCGGACTCGTGGCCAACGATATCATGCCTATCGAGGAAGCCGAAGCGAACCTGACGCGGGCGGTACACATCAAGATCAACGGGCAGACGCCCGACCGGGCGTTGTTGAATCAGCTCGCCGAGTTGCTGGGGAATCAGCCGGGGAATTGCGACGTGTATCTGCATTGCCGCGCTGCCGACGAACAGGAGGTCACCGTTCATGCGACCCAAGCGTGCCGCGTGGCGCCGTCCATCGAGCTGCGCCAACAGGTGGCAGACCTCCTCGGCCCCGATGCCATATGGTTTTCCGGCGGCAACGGCCTGCCCC
>PWNM01000399.1 GCA_003557825.1 Candidatus Hydrogenedentota bacterium
CGTTCTACGGACCATACTACCGCCTGCTTCTGCGCTTACCCGCGCATGCAGGACCTCTTGGGCCTCGGCGATGGGCGTGGCGGCTAGACCAAGACACGCTGCGGCCGCTACGAGCGTGATAACCAGTTTCTGCGTGTTCATGGGACCGCCTCCTATGGTGAATGGGCCTTTGCTTTGTCTATCGATATAGACGACGGTCGTCGGGAGGCATTCATTTTGCCGGCAGTTAACCGAATATCCCTGGGTATAGTGCTGAAATATAGGGAATCGGTGGCTTCTCGATGGCGATTTTGTGGTCTTGTATCGGACCCGGATTACTGGATCAAAAAAACAAGGTGGCCTTGCGACCACCTTGGCTGTACTGTACTGCATTCGCTGTCGCGTGGGAAAGAACCTTAGCTGATGATACGGCGACGAAGCAATACGACGCCTCCAGCCGCGCTCAGGCCAATCAGGGTCCCGAGGGCCGCCAAACCGCCAACTGGTAGGGGACTGGGTCCCCGGGAAATGATGATGTCCACCGCTGTTCCCGGAAGAACAATCGAACCTACGTGGACTGACTGGGAAATTACCATCCCTGCCGGAACGGTTTCGCTCCAATTTTCTTGGATCGTACCCAAGGTCAGTCCAGCGCTCTCAAGAGCCGCCTGGGCCTCTTCGATCGTCAGCCAATCGTCTTCAACCACCAGCTCCGGCACTGTGGATTCCTCAAGATAATAGGGGAACTGGAACCAGTTGTAGATCCGAACCTGATTCCGAAAGGGGCGAATACCCATGATCGATACGGGATCGTCAATAAAAAACTGCACATTGTGCTCTTCGCCGTCCGCAATTTTTTCTCCATTGATCCAATACGACCAATACCCGTCTCTGGATTTTATAGCGAAGGTGAATTTTTCGCCTGCTGAAACGAAATCATCAAAGTTGCCGAAATCCAAATACTCATGGCTCTCGACATTCCGCAACCGGAAAATCTGCTGCGGCCCCGACGCGAATACGACCATATGGAAGGACTTGCTGCCCCAATAGATGGTGTTTCCAGAGATATCATGGGGATCCCGCCAGGACATTTCCCAGTAGATCGTAAAATCACCTTCTTCGATGGGGTACCCTGTGTTCAGGTAATTTTCCTGGCCGCCTTGCTCAATATAACCGTCGCCCTGGGTGTAATCTGTACTCTCGGTTTCACTCAAACCAACAGGATTGCCATCCACAACAATGTCTACCCGATCGCCTTGCGCTATCGCCTCCCAAGCGTAGGCTAACACAAGGACCATCAATGCCACCACGAATACGCGCTTCATTTTTCCTCTCCTTCTACTGCCAATGTTGAACCACAACAGTTTCATATGAACCAAGCGAAACAACCGCTTAGCCTGAACCTACCCTTTTCGATTGTGCCCCTCGTGTATTTTTCACCAACAAAAGTATAGCAGCGAATCGGAGTCGAATCAACATGGAACTACATATTGAAAGAATTATTTGCATTAATAGGATTCGGCGTAGGAGTCCCTTTTCGATTCGGCCGTGGTGGGGTTCTCCTACCCGCCAATCATTTCGCCGCGTACTTTCATCTTGGCCTCGATCAACTGGGAGTGATCCAGATTCAACAATCGGGCCAGCTTATGCACCAGATAGTCCTCGTGGGCGTCCAATGCGCCATCTGAGTAGATGATGCGCCAGACTTCTTCGATGATGCTGCATTTTTCCGCAGGGGTACAGCAGGAGTTGATTTGGTTGGTGTACTTCCACAGGTCAAAGCTTTGGTTGCGGCTATCTTGAGCGGCGCGAATGAGCTCTTCCGCATCCTCCTGGACCAGATCGAATCGTTTGCGAAGAATCTCGATGATCCGTTCACACTCCTCGGGGGAAAATTCATTGTCGGCCCCTGCGATCTCAAGCAGAATGACGCAGGTCGCTAGGCTCATCCGATCGGAGCTGCACGCTTCCTCCGGCATATCCGTTGCATCCCCAAATAATTCCATGATTCTATTGAGCATAATGTCTCCTAAACTGCCAAATCATCCTAGTCTGAATGGTTGAAATGCTAGCACGCCGATGGAAACCGTTTCCAGCCGTCAGCGGGTCGTACTAGAGGCGATGAACGCCGAATCCTCCGCCGATCTCGATGACCGTGCCGGTTGCGTAATCCAGGTATCCCTCCGCGATGGCGACACATGCCTTTCCAATGTCCACCGGTGTCCCCCAACGTTTCTGCAGTAGCAGTCCCGACTCGATGCGGGCATCGTATTTGTCTTTCACCGCCGCCGTCATGTCCGTTTCGATGATGCCCGGGCGCAGATCAAATACCGTAATCCCATATTCGGCAAGCCGTACCGCATAGTTTTGCGCGGCCATGCTGAGTCCTGCCTTGCTAATGCAATACTCGGCACGGTTGGGGCTGGCCGCATGGGACGAGATGCTTGTGATAAAAATAATACGCGGCGTATAGCTTGCGCCCTCCTCAATTTGTCGTATCATCTGTGCCGCAATGCGCTGGGTAAGAAAAAATGGCCCCTGCACATTGGTACGCATCAACCGCTCGAAGCTTTCCTCCGTGGTTTCCAGTATGTCCAGGCGTTCGAGAGGCGCCACGCCTGCGTTGTTAATTAGAATATCAATCGTGCCGAACTCAGTCAGAGCGGCTTCTACCATTCGAGCGTGGTCGTCGCGGTTGGTAATGTCGCCCGCGACCGGCAGGAACGTGGCCCCAAGGGCCTCAACCCGATCTTTAACTTCGAACAACCCCTTTTCGCGGTTTGTCGGATCGAGCCGGGTCGCCGCGCCGACAATGTCGTATCCCTTTGAGGCGAGTTCAAGGGCAATCCCTCGGCCGATTCCCCGGCTGGCTCCCGTGATAAACGCTACTGCTTTTCCCATCCTCTACTCCCAATGCGGCAATTCATGTCCAAAATCGAGTAAACTGTAGTGGTTCTGTTCATAAAACACAACCCGGCGAAGTTGCATCGGTTTGACATTGACGGAGGCCATATGCGAATTATAGGCTTGGAACTGTGCAAATGACCCCGCAAACGCCCGATACAGAGACCGACCCTTCATATATGATCGAGGCCCATCATCTTCGAAAAGTGTTTCGGCTGCCCCGAGGCCGTCACGTGGAAGCCGTCCGAGATGTGTCGCTCCATGTGGAGCCGGGCGAGATCTACGGTTTGCTCGGACCCAATGGCGCCGGTAAGACTACCTTCCTTCGCATGCTCGGCACAATAATCACGCCCACCTCGGGATATTGCACCATTGACGGCATTCGCACCGACGTGGAACCGGGCAAGGCGCGAGGGCGTATCGGGTTTCTTTCCGGAAACACCAAACTTTACGGCCGGTTGACGCCCACTGAGATCCTGCAGTATTTTGGTCGGCTTTATGGGATGTCCCCGTCGTTGATCGCCGAACGAACCGATGAACTCGCCGAACTATTGGATATGAACACCTTTATGTCCCGTCGCTGCAATGCCTTGTCCACCGGCCAGCTTCAAAAGGTGTCAATTGCACGCGTCCTGGTTCATGATCCGCCCGTGTTGATACTCGACGAGCCTACGCTCGGACTGGATATCATGACCAGCCGCACCATCCTCGACTTCATCGCATCCGCCAAGGACCGCGGTCGGAGTATCATCTTTTCGACGCATTACATGACCGAAGCGGAGCTGCTCTGTGACCGAATCGGCCTTATTCATCAGGGAGAGCTTCTCGCCGAAGGGTCCATGAGCGCCTTGTACGAGGAGACGGGCGCAACCAATTTGAAAGATGCCTTTCTTCACATGGTCGACGAGCGCGGCGCGGTTAACGGGGAGAAGGCTCCGGTGCTATGACGACACGGACCATCATCACCATTTTTTTCAAGGATATGCGCGATACCTTACGGGACCGGCGTACCCTTGTCGCCATGCTGGGCGTGCCCATTATTTTATACCCGCTGTTGTTCATTGTCGCCAGCCAGACGGCTATCATCCAAAGCGAACGTATCGAGCAAATGCCTTCCCGCGTTGCCATCATCGGTGACACCGCCGGAATTGTTGCACACTGGATCAAGGCGATTCCCAAGGTCACCATCGTCGATACGGACCAACCGGATAGCGATCTCGTCGCTGGGCGGCTCGATGCTATCGTTAAGGTCGGTCCCGGAGCCCGCGCAATGCTCGAGGAAGGGGGCAGCGTGGCCATTGCCATTGAATACGATGCGGCCGAAACGACCTCCAATACCGCCGTGACCCGCCTGACGGAAGAGCTTAACAAACTGGCCATGGACATTCGCAAAGACCGACTCGAACGGGCCGGTCTCGATCTGGACTATGCCGAACCCATTGACATAATGAAAGAAAATGTTGCCACGCGGGGGAAGATCACCGGATCGATCCTTGGGGCCATATTGCCTTTAATCATGGTTTTGATGGTGGGCGTGGGGGCCTTCTATCCCGCAATCGACCTGACCGCCGGCGAAAAAGAACGGGGAACGTTCGAGACCCTGCTGTCGACGCCGACAACCAAGTTTGAGATCCTCTGCGGCAAGTTCTTTACCGTCTTCGCCTTATCCATGCTCACCGGTGTGCTCAACCTGGCCAGCATGATGATCACCCTTATCATCCAACTGGCCCATTTACC
>PWNM01000195.1 GCA_003557825.1 Candidatus Hydrogenedentota bacterium
ATCACCACCGACAGGCTACCGGAAGTCAAACCGTATGTCGTATTTGAAACGGACGAAGGCTATACCATGGCGGTTCTTGGGCTCAGCACGGGCAGTTTTGAGGGGGTTACGTGCCGAAATCCCATCGAAACCGCGCAGGACTATATCCATCTGGCGGATGAATACGATGTCTTCGTTGCGCTGACCCACATCGGAGTCTCCACCGACATTGAACTGGCTGCAGAGGTGCCCAAGTTGGACATCATCATCGGCGGCCATAGCCATACGCTTCTCGACGATCCGGTCGAGGTCAATGGCGTATTGGTGGCTCAAGCCGGCGGCGGGGGCCATCCCCCCGATCCGGAAGCCCCCATGTACTTGGGCACGATCATCCTTACCCTCGAGAACGGCGTTCCTGTCGAAAAGGCCGGTTGGGTCCATGTGTTTACTGCCGAGGAGGACGCCGTACTCGCTGAGGCGGCCCCGTAGCATCGGCTTCAGCGTAAGGATGTTTCGACACTCCAACTCGAAGGATAGACGTAAATCTTGCCGTTGGGCCAGAAAATGGGATATAAACGCTACTTGAATCGCCCGGTATGGGGGCTCTGGTTTGGTGTGCCGCATGGCGAGAAGAGTGGCGGCGCCATTTGACCCGACAAGGCGATTACCGTACATTCATGGGCGATCCATGCAATTGTCTACGGGGGAATTTGTTTCATCCCGTCGATCATGTTCATGTATTCAGATGAAAGGACCGCAATGCGAACGACTGGCGAATTGATGCAGGCTGCCTGGAAGGCTAAGACGGCCATTCCGGGATTTAACATTCCATATCTGCCCATGATGGAGCCCGTCGTGCGGGCGCTGCGGGACACGCGATGTCTCGGGTTGATCATGGTGGCGCGCCTCGAATGGGTGAAGTTCGAGTCGAAAAGCCTTCGGGCCATCCGCGACGAGTACGAACGGGTCAAAGACGAAGGGTTTACCCGGTTGCATCTCGACCATGTGCCGGTCATCGACGAAGATAACCTGCGGGTAGATTTCGAACGCGATTTACGCGAAGCGGTTGAACTGGGATACGAATCGGTCATGGTGGACGGGTCGCGCTTGTCCCTCGACGAGAACATCGCCGCCACCAAGGCCGTGGTAGACATGGCCCATGCGAAGGGCGTACCGGTCGAAGCGGAGCTGGGCGCGGTGATGGGCCACGAGGCCGGGCCGATGCCGCCCTATGAGGAGCTGTTTGAATCGGGCAAAGGGTTTACAGATCCCGATGAGGCCCGGCGGTTTGTGGTCGAAACGGGCGTGGATTGGCTGTCCGTGGCGGTGGGTAGCGTCCATGGAGCCATCTCGGCGGCCAAACGGACCGAGAAGAAAGTGGAGGCGCGACTGAGCATCGACCAACTCGACGCCATTCGCGAGGCGGTGAACATTCCCCTCGTGCTCCACGGCGGTACGGGCATCCGTAAGTCCTATGTCCTTGACGCCATCCGCCACGGCATCGCCAAGATCAACGTGGCCACGGCCATCCGCCAACCCTACGAGGCCCATGTCGAAGAGTCGGTCGAAAAGGCCCAGGACGCGGTCTACGATACGATGCTCACGGTCATTCGTGAGGACCTGGAGCTCGAAGGCACGGCGGACCTGTTGGATCCGTTAGGCGGATAGTTATGGCTGCAACGGTACGATACGAACTGGAGCCCTATCTGGACGACCTGGAAGAGCGCATTGACGACGCCGTCGAGACGGATTTGTTCGCGCAATGGACCGACTTCGTCTGGGACCGATGGGACGATGACGTCTTTTCGCCGAAACGGCCTGCCCCGGCGCCGCCGCGGATTTCGTGGCCCCAGGTTACGGTGAACGAGGCCCTGGACGACGAAGACGCCATGATCCTCCAGCAATTGGGATCCTGTTCGCAGATGCTTGAACAGGGAACGGGCGGGATTCTGTGCGTTCGATGCAACTATGGCACGGGCATTTTGCCGAGCCTGTTCGGCGCGCGGATCTATCGGATGCCGCCCGAGCTGAATACATTGCCCACAGCCGTACCCTTCCCCGATGGGCTCGATGCTGCTCTGGCTTTGCTGGACCGGGGCGTGCCCGAGTTAACCGCCGGCCAAGGCGGACAGGTGCTGGCGTTGGGCGAGCGGTTTCAGGCGCTCCTCGCCGAACGGCCGCTCTTACAACGTCATGTCCACCTGTATCATCCGGACCTGCAGGGGCCCATCGACGTATGTGAACTGCTTGTGGGCTGCGACCTGTTCACGGCGGTTTTGGAGCGTCCCGATTGCATGGCACAGGTGCTGGACCTGATAACGACGACCTACATCCGATTCATGCGCGCTTGGCACGCGATCGCGCCGCCCATGGCCGATGTGGCCGTTCACTGGAGCTTACTGCACCGGGGGACGGTCATGCTGCGCGATGATTCGGCCATGAATCTGTCGCCCGACCTGTTCGAGACGTTCATTCGACCTTACGACCAACGGGTGTTGGAGGCCTTCGGCGGTGGGGCCATGCATTTTTGCGGCCGGGGCGATCATTACATTGGGCAGGCGGCGGAGATGACCGGGTTGTATGCTGTGAACCTGTCCCAGCCCGAGTACAACGATATGGAAACCATCTATCGCAGCACCATTGACCGGGACATTGCATTGCTCGGGTTACCGCGAGCCGCCGTCGATGCAGCGGACCGTCCGTTGCACGGCCGGGTACACACGTGGTAAGTTGCGTCTTTGACCAATACACCTGCTGGGGTCTATACCAGAAAACCACATAGGAGAGTCGTTTCATGAGTACCAATGGACAATGTACATTCGCCCTGTTTTTCGGCAACCGGGGCATGTTCCCAGCGTCGTTGCAGGCGACCGCGCGGGAGGAAGTCTCGGCGACCATCGAAAAACTCGGCCACAAGACCATAATGCTCGACGCCGATGCCACGCGGAACGGAGCTGTCGAAACGCCCCAGGAAGGTGAGGTCTATGCCCGCTTTCTCAAGGAAAACGAAGGAAAATTCGACGGCGTCATTCTGAGTTTGCCCAATTTCGGCGACGAAAACGGCGCTGTGGCGGCATTGCAGGATGCCGATGTACCGATTCTAATCCAGGCCTATCCCGACGAACTCGACAAGATGGCCCCGGAAACCCGGCGCGACGCCTTCTGCGGCAAGTTCTCGATTATGGATGTCTTTTGCCAAAACGAGATGGATTTCACCGCCCTGAAGCCCCATACGGTCCACCCGAACAGCGCTCGGTTTGCCGACAACATCGACTACTTCGGCCGGATGTGCCGGGTTGTGGCAGGCCTACGTCGCATGACCCTCGGGGCAATCGGCGCGCGGACCACCGCTTTCAAGACCGTCCGCATCGATGAGCTGGCCCTCCAACGCCACGGCATCACCATGGAGACAATGGACCTGTCTGAGGTCATCTCCCGGGTGCGCTCCATGGACATGGCCAGCGACGCAGCCAAGGCGAAAAAGGACCGTCTCAGCAGCTACACGAACTGGAACGGCGTCCCGGACCAGGCCTTCGAGAACATTGTACGCCTCGGCGTTGTGCTCGATGAGATCATCGACGAGCTGAAGCTGGATGCTTTCGCCATCCGTTGTTGGATCGAGTTGCAGAAGGAACTTGGCATCTCGCCGTGCATTCTCCTCAGCGAGATGAACGACCGCGGCGAGAGCGGCGCCTGCGAGGTGGATATCGGCAGCGCGGTGAGTATGTATGCCCTCAGCCGGGCCTCGGGAACTGTATCCACTTGCCTCGACTGGAACAACAACTATGGCGAAGACGACGACAAGTGCATCCTGTTCCACTGCGGACCGGTACCCCAAAGCTTGATGCGCGAAAAAGGCCACATTAGCGACCATGCCATTCTCAAAAACGTGGTCGGCGCGGGGTGCGCCTATGGCTGCAATGAAGGCCGGATCGCGTCCATGCCCTTTACATTCGGCAACATGCTGACCGTCGATGGCGAATTGCGGTTTTACTTGGGCGAAGGCCAGTTCTCCGACGATCCGGTTCCAGACGACTTCTTCGGCTGCGCCGGCGTGGCCGAAGTGGATGGGTTGCAGGATGCCCTCCAAACCATCGGCTACGAAGGACACCGCCATCATGTGGCCGTCACCCGCGGCCACGTAATCGAACCGGTCTTCGAGGCCTTCAACAAATACCTGGGGTACGATGTAACCCCGGTGTAACAACATGGGGCGCAAAAAACGCTCCATGTTGAGAACATAAACCGCGGCATAAGGGGTTGATCATTCCTATGTCGCGGTTTTTCATGTTAGAGTGGGTCCTCTCACCGGGATCATATACTCCCCCAAAAGGGGTAGATGCAGTAGATCCAACAACAGAGATGTGATCAACCTTTTATCAGTTTTGATTAACAATTGGACACCCCTACAAAGGGTGATCACTCGCTTACTCCGCAACAAAGCAGGTTGCATGCACTGTAAGTCGTTATTCTCCAATAGATTAGGGTATTTAGTGCCTCCGTTGGATTTTGCGGCATGAAAATTGCTGACTAATTATAAACCAATGAAATAGACAAATCGATTTTGCTGACCAGCGATCGATCAAGAAAGGAGGTGAGACTATGGGACGGCATCCTGTCC
>PWNM01000218.1 GCA_003557825.1 Candidatus Hydrogenedentota bacterium
CGACAAACCCCCGGGCCACGCTAACATTGTACGGATCCGTGCTCTGCGGCATGGCCACGACCAGCGTCCGCAAACTATGGCTCCCGTCCATGGCATTCCACTGATTCGCCGGGGCCACGAAGGATCCCCGACCCCGCTCGCGGATGAGAAACCCTTCCATCTCGAGGTCGCGCAAGGCCTGCCGGGTCTGCCCCCGGCTTACCGCAAACTCCCGGGCCAAGGCATATTCCGACGGTACCGAATCTCCCGGCACCAATTCGCCCGCCAAGATTCGCTGGCGTATCCCGCATTTGATCTGTTCGTAGATGGGTTCCGTCATGCTGTGTCTTACTCCGGTCCCTGGACCCCCGTGCCGATCCTATGGATTGTTAGTCTTTAATGAATTCTATTATAAGTGAGCACCCCCTGTTTGTCAACAACTTTCTGCTTTCGATTGTATGGTGCACTATGCCAAAGTTGTCTGGAAGCGAAAAACTAGAAATGCTGATAGCGCGTGGGGGAGGGGATGAACTGGGAGAGGCGAAAGACCTGGGTATCAATACGTTAGTTGCTATGTGTTGCAGGAGGGGAAATCGAAACAAACGACCGAAGCCGCCTCAGAGCTTAACGGCGCCGTCAATTAGGTCAAGCGTTACGTCCGATGGAAAGCGGCCATGGAGTGGAACCCTCGCTCGAAGATGTCCGGAACGCTTCCTTATCGCTCGATGCGTTTTGACCATTTCTTTTATCGTACGTTCTACAGAGGGATCCCTTCGTGGCGGGGATTTGGTAGCAGGCCCGGTACAGAAGATATTTTCCGTATACTGCTTCATTCGCTTAACATCGTCTGGGGAAGGTAGGGGAACTCGCATTCGGGCATAGGGTGAAATCATCGCGTAAACCTGGTCTGCGAGCAGCTCGGTCCAAATTTCCTCCAAGTCCGCTCCCGGGGAACCATGGTGCGCTACCTTATAGATATGGCTTAGTCTTTCGGGTTTAACCGTCGAATTGATAACTGCCTGCCATCCTCGAGTACGGTGGGAGCCTCGTTCGAGATCAGCGCCAAGCAATAGGTTGATTCCTGGAGTGGATACCATTACAACAACAGAGAGTTCATTCGGATCCGGCCGATAGAACCGTCGGATTGGCTCCCCCTGGGTAGGGATCATCGACGCAATTGCGCCCTTTGAATCCGTTATCGTCTGGTGGGATGGACTGAGCGCTGTAACGGTTACGCCGTGATCGGGCCGACGATACAGCAGGCTTCCCTCATGTGCCCAATAGTCAGGACCTACGGGATATCGGGATGTAGTTCGCTTTTCAAGAATATCCAATACATCAGCAAATTCCGAAATTCCCGACGAGTGCTCGATCAGCTTTATCTCCCGATCGGCGGCCACCAATGTAAGGAATTCCTTGCTTAAAAGGGCAGCAGAGCAAGCGAACTGGGCTGATTTCGCCTTCTGCATAATCTGTGCAAGGCCCCGAATATGATCATCGTGCCAATGGGTGACGACGATCAATCGAAGCTGGCGAGCGACATCAACTCCCAGTCGCTCAAGGTATTCAAGCGCAACTGCCGCCTTTCCGTCCGAGCTTCTACATGAATCTACCACCATCCACTCGCCATTGCCAAGATGAATGACGACACATTCCCCTACTCCAGGACCGAATAATGATACTTCGAGCTCATGGGGGTGTGGCGGTCGAGTTTCCGGCATTGCTTTCGAACCGTTCCATGAGGGTAATCGCTTTTACTTTGAGCTTATCAATGGAACGTTGTGACCATTGAGGAGTGCGACGAACCCGTATTTCTGACACGCGCCGCATTTGTCCTCCAGGGCTCCATTCACGGCCGATTGCCCAGTAGATGACGCTACCGAGTTTCAGGATCGGCCTATCCGCCTCGGAGATCTCGTCAAGGGGAAGCTCTACAATTTCTTCGGGCTTCGTTCGGTCGGTAATATCCACCAGATCCACCCAAAACGAATCTGCGGTTATTTCGCTTACAATGCCTTCCCATTGCTGGAGTACTTCGAAAGATCGGTGAGGAACGCGCGGACCTGATAACCTTACCAAAGTGCGCATGTCTTCATGGTTGGCTTTCCCAATGTGCTCCGTTGTCTGAGTAGGCTCATTCCCCGTCGATTCGTCCTCGCCGGGCTCAGCCCCAGGAAGGGCAAGAACCGCTTCGGGCTCTACCACTGTCTGATCCGGGGTAGGAAACTCGGGCGGCCATAGCTGCATTTTGTCGGTGGTGGCCGCGTCATCTGTTATAGTCGACGACATGTCAGTCCCTTCTCCTATAGATAGTCATCAAATGCTCGTTTACGCCCCGCCAATAGGATAAGAAGTCGTCCCAAGAGGTTTGCAGCTTTTCCAGGAATAGCGCGTTTGCATCCATCAGGCTTGAGTCCGTTGGTATATCATAATGCTCATTCACATGCATAAACACTCCCGGATGAACTTTTCCAGAGGGTTCCAGCTTAATTTGCATTTGATTGGCGGTTGCGCCTTCTCGCGTTCCATCAACCGTTAAGGTTCTCATACCAGGCTTGTCAAGGATGGGGCTCCATGACTCTTTTGGAACAAAGTGATCGCCAAAGGCATGCCATTCTTCTTCCGTTGCCATTCTGATATGTTGGTATCGATTAAAACCGAAAGCGCGAATCGGCGAATGCTCAAGCACCTTGAATGTCCCAAGCACCAAATCCCGTAATGGTTGAAACTTTGTCGGGTCCTCGGTATAGACCGAATATCTGTCTCCTGTTACCTGTAACGAGAACCACTCCGACGAAAAGATCGCAACATCTCGATTTATCAGGTTTATATCGGAGGAATCGGCTTCTTCCTGCCGTATCAGGTTGTTGGTTGAAAACCAAAGGGGGTGGAAGATGGCGGGGTTGAAACATCCCAGCGCCACAATTGAAACGCCTTGAATTTCGGGTCGAATATCTCTGCCTGTCAAAAAAGCCACCTGCTAAGGCCGATAGTCCTACATGGGGCACAGCCCCTCTTTACATTCTTTGGGCCGGCGCTGAACACACATTTCCCTATGCGCGACCAATCAACGCGACGGATCGTCTCCCCCTCCGGTTTTCCTGGGTCGAGGCCGTAGTCTTTGGCCATTTTACATCAGATGCTTGCGGGAAGCCAATAGACCAATCTGCATGGCAATGCAAGGGGACGTGGACGCGACAATTCCACACCTATCTCTTGGCGTATGTATCTATGCCCTTGGTTGAAGCCCGAACCGTCGGCCTAGGGCCTTACCCTTCCCGTTTGTCGATGACGCGCTTGGCTTTGCCTTGGCTGCGTTCGATGGTGTGGGGTTCGACGAGGCTGACTTTGGCGCGGATGCCGACGGTGTGTTCGATGGCTTTGCAGATGTCCCGTTGCAGGGTTTCGAGGGCGCTCACGGTATCGCTGAACACATCGGGCGTCACTTCGAATTGCACCTCCATCTGGTCGAGGCCCGATTCGCGGGTCAACACGATCTGATAGTGGGGCGAGGCGCCTTTGACGGTGAGCAGGGCCGATTCGATCTGCGAGGGGAACACGTTGACGCCGCGGATGATGAACATGTCGTCGGCCCGGCGTCCGATGCGACGCAACCGGCGAACGGTACGACCGCAGGGACAGGTCTCCGGGATAACTGCGGTGATGTCGCGGGTGCGATAGCGCAACATGGGCATGGCCCGCTTGCTCAGCGTGGTGATGACCAGCTCGCCTTCCTGACCGTCGGGCACGGGTTCGAGGGTCTCGGGATCGATGATCTCGGGATAGAAGTGGTCTTCGAAAATGTGGATGCCTTCCTGGGCTTCGCATTCGCTGGCCACGCCCGGGCCGATGATCTCGGACAGGCCGTAGATGTCGTAGGCCTTGATACCCGCTTCCCGTTCGGCATGGACCCGGACGCCTTCGGTCCACGGTTCGGCTCCGAAGATGCCCGCGCGGATGGGCAACTCCCGCAGGTCGATGCCCAGTTCGGCGGCCCGTTCGACCAGGTGGATGAAATAGCTCGGCGTGCAACAAATGGCCGTGACGCCAAAGTCTTGCATGACCATGATCTGCCGGTCCGTGTTGCCGCCCTAAATCGGGATAACCGTGGCCCCGAGGTTCTCGGCTCCGTAATGGGCGCCCAACCCGCCCGTGAACAGGCCGTACCCGTAGGCGTTTTGGATGATGTCGCCCCGATGGAGGCCGCAGGAGGCGAAGGTTCGCACCATGACCTCGGCCCATACGGCCACGTCGGCCTCGGTGTAGGCGACGACCGTCGGTTTGCCCGTGGTACCGCTCGATGCATGGACCCGAACCACCTCGTCCATGGGGCTGGCGAACATGCCAAAGGGATACGTGTCACGGAGGTCGTCTTTATAGGTAAACGGGAGGGCGCGGATGGCATCGAGGGAGGTGATGTCCTGGGGTTGCACGCCCCGTTCATCCATGCGGCTGCGGTGCAGTTTCACATGGGAATAGGCTCGCTGGACCATCTCTTGCAGCCGCTGCAATTGCAGCAGTTCGAGCTTGTCTTTCGGCAGATAATCCGGAGCGCTGACCGGGTGAAATACGGCGTTGCTGGTCTGGGTCATGACGGGGCCTCTCCTGGATATTCGGCGTCCTCGCGCCTCGGTTGCATCATGTATTATCGGCCGCGGACGAACCGCCGCCCGCCTCCACGAGGTGTTCATCCTCCGGATCGAAGGGAGGGGAGACCACCACCATCAACTCGAACCGGCCGTTGGCGGCATGCACGGTACCGGGCGGAATCATGACGACATCGCCCGGCCCCACCGGCACGGATTCGCCATCGAGTTCGAGCGTGCCGGTCCCCTCCAAAAACACATAGTACTCGGTCAGTTTCGTATGATAATGGGGCGTCGCCGCGCCATCCACGCTGAGTCGATGGATCCCCACGGGGACGCCGTCGGCCTGGGTAAACATCCGGCGGGATGAGCCGCACGGACAGGGCGTGGGCGTCACATCCGCAAGCCGTTTGAGCATATACGGTGTATCGGACATGACGCAATCCCCCCCCAATGCCAAGATTAGCTGCCGATGGTCTGGCCGAACCGAAACACGTCGGTGTTCAATGTCCAATGCTCTTCCGGCAAACTCGCGTGAATGGCCTCGATCCAACGGTCGTCGGGCAGATCCAAATACGAGCTGAGTACGCCCAGCATGGCTACATTGATGGTCCGCCGCGATACGATGACATCTTCGTCCGCATCGAGATCGTCCAGGTCTTCGATGCCTTCATCTTCGTCGAAAAATACGCTTGGTTCAAGCAGCACGCCGCCTTCGCGCAACACGTGGCGGTTCACTTCGACCTGATCGGGATCCAGCACGACCAGGTAATCCGCTTCGCCGGCGGGTACCATGGGGCTATGGACCCGTTCCCCATACCGGACGTCGCTCGACACCGATCCGCCCCGTTGGCTCATGCCGTGGAGTTCGCTCTTTTTCACATCCCGACCGGTGGCAAAGGCCGTATCGGCCAAAATGTCCGAGGCTTTCAACACGCCTTGTCCGCCCAGCCCGGCGATCACAACATTGACTACGCTTCCATTATCCACAGCATGTCTCCGCGGCGGCCGCTTCATAAGCCGCAATCTTCGGTTCCGCCAAAATACAGGGGCGCCGGGCGATGATCAACACCAACTCGCCGGTGTCCAGGCACTCCCGCACCAATTCCTCCACCTTGTCCGTGCCGACCTCCGCCGGGTCGATGGTATGCACCCGGTGGATGCCAAGGCCTTTGGCCAGGTCTTCAAACACCAGCTTGTTGGTCGGCTGGTGGTCGAGGGTACGTCCCGTGCCGGGGTGCTCCTGCAAACCGGTCATGGCCGTCGTTCCGTTATCCAAAATAATCACCACATGGCCCGTGGGCGGCGGGTTGTAGACCATCTCGGCCAGGCCCGTGATGCCGCTGTGGACAAAGGTGCTGTCCCCAATGACACTGACCACCCGTCGGGCGTCCTCGTCGGGCAGCACATGGCGCAACCCCAGCCCCACGCCCACGCTCGCGCCCATGCACACGCAGGTGTCGATGGCCTCGAACGGGGGCAACACGCCCAGCGTGTAGCAACCGATGTCGCCCGAGACAATGCACCCAAGCCGCGACAGGGCCATGAACACTTGCCGATGGGGACACGACGGGCACAGTCGGGGCGGTTTGCCCGCAGGCGGTTTGGCTTCTTCCGACGTATCGCCGGCCAAAATCCGCCGCACCCGGTTTACGTTCAGCTCGCCAAAACGGTACATCTCGGGTTTGCCTTCGACGGCGATGCCTTCGGCCCGCAACGATTCGACCAGATAGGGGTCGCCCTCTTCGATGACCACGCATCGGTCCACCGATTCGGCGAATTTACGGATCCGTTCGATGGGTAGGGGATAGGTGAATCCCAGCTTGAGGATGGCCGCATCGGGGGCCGCCTCGCGGGCATGTTGATAGGCCACGCCCGACGTGATGATCCCGAGGCCGTTTGTGCCGGGTTCCTCGGTCGTAAAGGGGCAGGTTTGGGCCCATTCGGCGATGGTGTTCAGTTTCGCTCGCATCTTCCGGTGGGCCGGTTTGGCATAGGCCGGGATCATAACCCGCCCGGGGATGTCTCGCTCATAGCGCCCTTGCGGAGGAGCCGGGTCCACGGCACGGCGTTGGACAATGGTCTTGGAATGGCAGACCCGCGTTGTCAGCCGCAGGATGACCGGTTGGTTCCAGGTCTCGGAATACGCAAAGGCCTCGATGGTATAGTCGTAGGCTTCCTGCGAATTGGACGGCTCGAAAACGGGAACGCCCGCCGCCACCGCATAACGCCGGTTGTCCTGCTCATTCTGGCTCGATGCCATGCCCGGGTCGTCGGCCGAGACCAGCACCAATCCGCCTTGAACGCCCGTATACGCCGCCGTAAACAGGGCATCGGCCGCCACATTCACGCCCACGTGCTTCATGGTCACCAATATGCGGGCCCCGCCATAGGCTCCGCCCAGGCCCACCTCGAGGGCGACCTTCTCATTGGGAGCCCATTGGGCCTTGCCGCCGATTTCGGCGAAATTCTCGAGGATTTCGGTTGAAGGGGTTCCAGGATACCCCGTACCCAGGCGCACCCCCGCATCGAGGGCCCCCACGGCGACGGCTTCATCGCCGCTGATTAACATGCGTTTGTCCAGTTTCATGTCTGCTCCGAGTTGCTCCAAGGTTGGCCGGTACGCCCGCGCACACACTGTTCGCCAAACCGCTCCGCCCAGGGGGGGAATAATCAGAAGGCGCCGACGCCGGGATAGGCGCGGAAAAGGTAGCAAAAAAGGACGTAATGGGTCAACTTGAATCCGAAAGGGGCGGATCGACAGCATCATCCTCACGGTCCTTCGGAGCCGATTTCCGGAGCCATTCCGCTTCCAGTCGCGGCCGGGGCTTCCAACGACGGTGCAACCACAGCCATTGTTCCGGATGGTTCCGAATGGCCGCCTCGATGGCGTCCTGGCACCGTTGGGTGTTGGCGATCAGATCCTGCCGCAGGTCGCCTGTACGGACCAGGGAAATGGGGGCGCTCAGTTCGAGGGCGTAGTGGTATCGGTCGTCTCGGGTAAGCGTAACCGCATAGACGGGCACGCGACACCGCGCCGCCGCCATGATCGGCGCAATCGTCGCCCAGCAAGGATGCCCGAAAAACGTCACCGGCACGGCGTTGTCCCGCGGGCTTTGGTCCACCAGCACGCCCACCAGGTAGCCGTCGCGCAACAAACGGATGATCTCGCGGCCGGCCCCCAGCTTGGGCACTGTCGTGACCCCGTTTGACCGACGTACGCCATCTACAAACCCATTCAGCCGGGGATCATTCATAGGACGGACAATTTCGGCCGTTTTGCCGTGAAATGTCTGTACAATCGGCGCGAGCCATTCCCAATTGCCGAAATGCCCGCTGATGATCAGTCCGCCCCGGCCGGCCTCGAGCTGTTCGAATCCCTTAATCGTCACATGACGGGCCACGAAATCCTCGTCGATGGCAGCGATGTGGGTGAACTCCGCCGCCACCATCCCCACGTTTACGGCAGCGCCCCGGGCGATGCGCCGCTTCTCGGCGGGCGACAGGGCATCTCCGTAGGCCAGGTCGAGGTTGGCAAGGGCCACGCGCCGCACCCGGGGTACCAGCCAATAGCCGAGTCGGCCCAGGTTTCGCCCGAGCAGCCGGCATACGGATAACGGCAACCGCGCCGTGAGTCCGCCAAAGCCGATACAAAGGGTAGTAAGTACCCACTCAACCGCAGCGTTGCGCCGTTGGGCCATGCCGTCAGCTGTCCAGTTCGATGGAGTCCGCCTCAGGGGGGATATAGCGGTTGTAATCACCGGAACAGTTGGCGTTCATCCACGCCACCGCCTCGGGATCCCCATGGACAAAGACAACGTTCTTCGGCGCGATACGGTCCACCAATCGGCACAGCTCCTCCCGGCTGGCATGGGCGCTGAAACTGAACTGCCGCCGGTTTTCCAGGAGGATTTCCACGGGGTGGCCGCTTACCTCAAGGAGGATCTCGTCGCCCACGTTCGCATGAAGCAGTTTATAGCCCGGCGTATCCGGATCAAGGTAGCCGATGAAAAAAATCCCGTGGCGCGGATCCTGCACCACCTCCTGGGCGATCATGGCCGACGGCGTGTTTTCCACCATCATTCCCGATGTGGCCACCACAATGCACGGCGACTTCATCAATTCCCGCCGAACCGACCGTTCCCACACATCCCCGATGCGCCGAAACTCGCTCAACGGCCGCAGGTTCGACTCGGGCCGCAGGTATTCCGTGTATTTGTTGTAAATCTCGTAGACCGCACGGCCCAACCCCGACGCATACACCGGAACCTCCGGCAACCGCCCTTCCCCCATGAGCCGGGCGATGATGTTCAAAATCTCCTGACTCCGCCCCAAGGCAAAGGAAGGCACCAACGCCACCCCTTCGCGCACCAGCACCTCTTCCACCGCCGACGCGAACCGTTCGATCTCCCCTTCAAACGTCTGTTTCTGCCCGTCATCATCCTGGGCGCCCCGGGTCGACTCGATGACCAACGTGTCCACAGGCGGCATGCCGTTCCACGCCGCCATGGCCGGCATCAGTTCCTGGTCGTTCATGCACAGATCGCCCGAGTAATACAACGTGTGCCCCGGCATCTGCAACAAGATCCCCGCACTGCCCAACACATGACCGCTCGGATGAAACCGCGCCCGAATCGGGCTGTTCCAGTCCAGCGCAAACTCATGCTCAAAATCAAGCCCATAGGTCCGCCGCACCACCATCTCGACGTCGTTGTGCGAGTACAGCGGATAGTCGCGAATGCCCCGTTCCATCGACAACGTCCCCATCACCGACACGCTGTTGTGCAGCATCCGATCCATGATGGACAACGTCGGCTGCGTCGCATAGGCCTGCACCGATGGAAACCGCTTCATCAACCGCGGCACCGCCCCGCAATGATCGATATGGGCATGACTGACCAACACCGCCAGCGGCGGCTCCTCGATGGCGTCCAGGTTGGGCATCGACTCCAACCCCTCCTTTTTCGGATGCAACCCACAATCCAACACAATCGAAGTAGCGCCATGGGTGATCAGGTAGCAATTGGAACCGATATCGGGGCCCTGCCCCAAAGATGTAAAGGTAATCGTGCTCAAGCGTGTGTCTCCAGCCCCTATTGTAGGCAGGTTGGCCCAATAGGTCAAGAAAAACGAGCCGGCTTCAGCACCGGGGGTGCGATTGCGAGCCGAGGAGTAATCCCGTTGAGAATTTATACACGTCCGGACGCTTTCAAATAGGCTTCGAGGGCGTCGCGCCAGGGAGGCATGATATTGATTCCCTGGACCTGCAAATGGGCGTTCTCAAGGACGGAATAAGTCGGCCGTTTTACCGGCGACGGGAAGTCCGCTGTCGTGGCCTGTTTGAGATCAACTTCCGTATTCGTCAGCTCGAAAATGGTCTTAGTGAAATCGTACCACGAACAGGCGCCTTGGCAGGTCATGTGATACAGTCCTGGTTCACCTTTCTCGGCCGCAAGCCGAATCTGCCGGGCCAGGGGTTCGGTATAAGTCGGCGTGGTCACTTCATCGGTCACGACCTTGACCCAGCCCTGCTTGTCGGCCAAATGCAGCATGAGACTGACGAAATTCATGCCGCCTTTCGCCAGACAGGGCGCCGTTCCATAGATGGCTGCCGTGCGTACAATAAGGTGTTCCGGGCATTCGGCGGCAATCAAGTATTCACCGGCTACCTTGCTTGCTCCATAGCTGCTAAGGGGCGCAGGGGGCACGGCTTCGGTTAACGGTTCATGGTGCCCGTGGCCGTAAACGTAATCGGTGCTGATGTGGACTAGCCGCGCGCCGGCGGCATTGCACGCCCGGGCCAGATTCCGCGCGCCCGTCGCATTGACCGCGTAGGCAATGTCCGGCGTCTCCTCGCACCGGGGGACGTTGTGGGCCGCTGCCGTGTTGATCACCAGGTCGGGTCGAAGCGAATCGACGATGCAATCCCGAACGGAACCTTCATCGGTGATATCGAGCGTGATCGGCGCGCCCTTCAGGTCTGCTTGATACAGGTCGACATCGGAATATACCGCGCACAGGTCCTGCCCTAGTTGGCCGGGGGCTCCGATAATAAGCGCTTTCATGGATGTGTTCTCCCTTGTTTCCGACTATCCTGCTTGACCGAGTCGCTCCAGGTCGATTTTTTTGAAGGTCTGGATATTGTAGAAGTCGTCGTTGGTGAAATCGCCAAACTCGTCCCGATGCCGGTGTAAACTGGCCACCATCTGAGGCACATTGTAACGCGGTAGGAAGCCGAGATAGGTCTTCGCCTTGTCGCAAGTCACCTTGTAATTTCGGAAGTCCTGGATGCTTTTGACCTCGATGCGGACCTTCTCCCCGGTCAGCTCTTCTACTTCGTCTTTGACCAGGTCGGCGATCTGGCCAACGGTAAAGTTGTCGTAGGCCACGTTGAACGACCCGCTGATGCTGTAATCGGCCTGAACCGCACGTAAAAAGGCCGATGACGTGTCGCGGACGTCCAGGATGGGCCGCCAGATCGACGGGTTGTTCACCGTGATTTTGCCATCCACCAAGGCGCAGCGGTACATGGTGTTTACGATGAGGTCGAACCGCGTCCGAGGGCTATACCCGCAGACCGTCCCTTGACGCAGGCCGATGGTCGAGAAGCTGTCGTCCTGAAGTTGCATTACGCCCCGTTCGCCCTGAAGCTTCGAGATGCCATAGGGATAGCCGCATGTGACAGGCGCTTCCTCGTCGTACAACTCGTTCACTGTATATCCGTAAATCGAGCACGATGATGCGTAAATAAAGCGTTTGACACCGGCCCGTTTTGCCACGAAAGCTAAATAGGACGGCAAGGCGCCGTTTTGCACGAAGTTGAGTCCCGGACTGAATTCGGCCATGGGGTCGTTGGACAGGCCTGCCAGAAAGATCATCTGATCTACGCCCTCGAGATCGGCCTCGGTCACATCGAACAGATCCTTCTGTACCACCGGCGTTTCGGGGGGCAGATGATTGCCAAACCACAATAAATCCGTCACAGTGACGTCGTAATCGTGTTCTTGCAGCAGTGGGACTAACACCGACCCAATGAATCCTGCTCCTCCCGCAACCATAATCCTCATGAGCGCTGCCTTTCCTTGTGTTATGCGTTGTACGTGAAATTGTGCTCGCATGCGTCGAGCGTCGGCGCTGCGGTGTCCTTTTTCGATACGATACCTGGCTCGATAGGCCACGCAATCCCGACCTTCGGACAGGCATAGGACAACGACCGCTCGGCTTCGGGCGTATGGGTCCCCGTACATTTGTAGTGTACGAGGGTATCGTCCTCCAGGGCAACAAAACCATGGGCAAAACCGACCGGTATCCAGTAGGTCCAGCCGTTGTCGCCGGTCAATTCCCGGCCCACCCATTGGCCGAACGTGGGCGACCCATCGCGCAGGTCTACCGCTACGTCAAATACCGCGCCCCGGATCACCCGGACCAGTTTGCCCATGCCATGGGGGTCGAGCTGATAATGCATGCCTCGTAAGGCCCCCTTGACCGACATACTCAGGTTATCCTGCACAAAGGTCTCATTGAAACCATGCTCTGCCCAAATAGGCTGCGAATAGGACTCCGAAAAAAAACCCCGTTCGTCACGGAATAGGCCCGTCTCGATTACCAGTACATCAGGTATCTCGGTCGGAGTTATGGTAATAGGCATGGGCATGTTCTTCAGGTCTCCTTATGCGATTCGTGTGCTGTTCCCCATTATGGCATCAACGCCGATCATAGTATACACGTAATTGCGCTATGTCCAATATGCTTCGATAAAAAGCAACGTCAGTATGCACAAGCATTGTAGCCATCGAAGCATCGGACCCCCTCCGCGTATGTATCAGCCGGTGTGAATATCACCCCTCCATGAGGCTCCATGTATGTAGTTTATCTGGCGGGTACAGCCGGACACAACAGCGGCTTCGAGGCTGGCTCCCAAACTTGCATTTGGGGCGGGGATTGGGGTAGAAAACAGGATTCCGACAGAAGGAAAACCGGAATAACGGGGGTGGGAAAGCCGGTTTCGATAAATTGTGGTTTGGTGTGCGTCCTCCGGGGGATCTCAATGCATTGGAGGCCGGGCTGGACGCGCGAGTAATGCAAACAGGTGGATCGACGTGACACAAATTCGGTGTGGACTGGACTTTGGCACAAGCAACTCCAGCGTTGCCATTGTAGAAAACGGCGCGACACGGGTTCTCGAACTGGATCTCGATAACGACAACGCCACTTCGCTCCCGTCGTTGGTTTATTTGTCTCGTGAGGGCGAGCAAATCGTGGGGCGTGCGGCGGCCAATGCGTTCATCGAGCGCAATGTGGACCGGGAAGTCGTGATGCGACAGGTGGACTTGGGCGTCGACATTGAAGCCTACGTGGCGTCCGAAGCGGACAAGGAAGGTGGTTACCGGCCGCGAGAGGACGGGAGCAATGTGCGCGAGGCTGTGCGTGCTCAAGCTTTGGTCGAGGTGAACTCGCCGGGGCGGCTGTTTCAGTCCGTGAAAAGCTGGCTGCGGCACCGGGGATTTCATGGGACGGAGGTGTTTGGCCAGTTATATCAAATCGAGGAACTGGTCGCCATTATCCTTGAACCTATGAAGGCCGCCGTGGATGCCGCTGCAGGCGAACCGGTGGAAACGGTCGTGATGGGGCGGCCGGTGCGCTTCTCCAAACGAGACGGCGAAAACGATCTCGCCGAGGAACGGTTGCGCCGAGCGGCCGAGATTGCCGGTTTTAAGAGCATCGAGTTTTTCTATGAGCCCGTCGCAGCTTGTATCGAATACGCCGTGGCCACCGATCGAACCCAACGGTTGATGGTGGTCGATATCGGCGGAGGAACCTGCGATGTGTCCATAATGGAATTCGGCGGAGGCTCCGACGCCGCGGGCCGTTTGGCGGAAAGCCGGATTTTGGGCGTTGGCGGCGTGCCGGTGGCGGGCGATGCCATCGACCGCGAGATCATGCGGGCCAAGGTGTTTCCGGCGCTGGGCAGTCGGTGTCATTACGGGCCGTCAAAGCTGCCCATGCCGCAGTTCTTGTACAACGGCATTCTGGATTGGCAAAACCTGTATCGCCTCAATACCGAGGAAAACATCAACTGGCTTATTGCCGTCGAAAACGACTGCACCCAACCCGAAGCCATTCGGTCGCTTCGGGCGCTCATCCAGCGCAACTACGGCTATCCGCTGAGTCGTAAGGTGGAGCATGCCAAACGTCTGCTCAGCACCGAGTGGGAAGCTCCCATCGAGCTGCACACCGATGCCCTGCAACTTTCAGTGGACATCGGACGGTCCGAATTTACTCACATCATCGAGGACGTGCTGGAGGAAATGCGGGAGAGCATCATCGAAACAGAAAAAACGGCCGGTGTGAAGCCTGAAGATATCGACTATGTGCTGACCACAGGGGGAACGAGCTTGATCCCAGCAGTGCGTCACATGCTCGAACAGCGGTATGGGGGCGAGAAGCTGCTCAAGCGGGAGACGTTTACCAGCGTGGCCCAAGGATTGGCCATCGTCGCCCAGTATGTGTAGGCGTTACATGGCGTAGATGAAGGGGGCCAACGTACCCGCCTGACCCGCGACGGTCATGAGCAGCCCCAACAGCATGAGCGCGATGATGATGGGAGCAAGCCAGAATTTTTTTCTGACCCGCAGAAACTCCCAAATCTCGCGCACGGTTTCCATCACTATCACTCCTGTCGGGTTGATGGTTGACTAAAACTGCTTCCGATACCGTTCGGCATCGGGGTTTGGATCATCGGGGTCTTCCCAATAGGAGGCCGCATCAGGTTTCCATTCCCGATCGAGCGGATCATTTCCGAACCATTGTATCAGAAAACGCACCGGTGTGATCATGCCAAAAAAGGAAATCGTCAGCAGGATTCGGGTGACGAGCCAGTTAAGGCCGAAGGCGAATTTCATCCATCCGGCAAACACGGGCCGCAAAACGCCCGGAGCCGCCATGCCCGTTATCAGGAATACAGCGGCTACGGCAAAAAAATAGACGGGCCAATCGGGCATGGTTCCGGTGCGAGCCCAGTGTATGCCCCAGCGGATCAGTCCCAGCACGGCGATGGCTGCGGCCATGGTCAGGCCAAAATTTCGTTGCTGTTTCTTGTCCGATGTATCGACGCCATGCATATATGGAGGTTCCTGCGATTACGGCCTTAGCGTTCCTGGAAGGCCTCAGCCTCTTCGGCACTGTCTAGAAAACCGCCCAGGCCGCCGGGCTCCGTGGTCACCTCGACGGACAACGGCTGGATTCGCCCGCTCCAATCGGCTGTGGTCAATAGATCGGTACCGGGGTTCAACGATTTAACGGTGCACGAGCAGGGACCGGTCAAAAACTCGGCCGTCCTTCTCAGCATGTTGGCGTTGATGCCGCGCCCGATGAGGGCGTTCATGATCAATCCCCTCCCAAAAATGGGAAAGACCATCGGTTCGTGCCGGTAATCGTCGAGGTCGATTTCGCTATTGGTAAGCATGGCCACAAACATCCGCTCGGTCTCATCGTTTTGCGCGAGGCGTCGAATCTCAAATTTGATATCTGAAATCTCAATATCCTCCATGCCCCATTCATCCAGGGCAGGGGGTACCAGCGTCTCCTCGAGTCGTTTGACCTCGCGTTCGAGGACCTCGGCGGCCTCGCGATCGGCCCGTCCGTTTCCGCTCTCAAGCAATACCCAGACCACCGAGGTCCGGTTGAGCAAGAGGTCACTTATCTCCTGTCGTTTGGGCGAATCAATAAGGGCGTCGATATTTTCCTCGGTCAGCGGTCCCATCCAAATCGGGCCGCTCCGGTTGGACGACACAGCGGGATAGTAGACCACCATCCAGGGCAGCGACTCGATTTCAGCTCCGCGCAGGGCCGAGTGGGCGGCGAGGCGTTCTTCGGACTCATGCTGGACGCGCCGCAGCCGCAGGTTGGCCGGTTCCGCCTCGCGTCGTCCTTCTGAGATCCGTTGCAACCGGGCGATAGATGCTTCCTGTTCCTCAGTTAGCTCGCCTGTGTCGAATACATAAACCTCGTAGGCATCGCGCTCCCACCATTCGAGCGAATACTGGTACACCGGAATGGGACAGGACGCCGCGGGAAGCGCAAGCAGCCCTATCGTAAGGAGCGTGAATAGCGTTATGCAATAGGTTCGTGACGTCATCAGTAGCATACCTTTCCGGCCGTGCACGGCATGTGCGGCGGGCCGTTATGATTGTAGCTTGCCGTCTTTGAGTAGAAAAACATCGTTAAAACCATCGGTCCGAAGGCCATGCGTGGCCATGACCACCGCGCCGCCGTTGCGGGCATATTCCCATAGGCAATCGACAATGATCTTTTCATTTTCCACATCAAGGTTGCCGGTGGGTTCGTCGGCCAAGAGTAGGCCCGGCTTCGCGATCAACGCACGGGCCAGGGCAACCCGCTGGCGTTCACCCGTGCTTAGCTCCGATGGGAAATGTTCGAGGCGTTCGCTGAGCATAAACCGCTCGAGCAGTTCCTTGGTCCGCGCATCGAGATCGGGGATGTCGAGGGCGATGCCCGGCATCTTCACGTTTTCGCGGACATTCAAATACGGCACCAAGTAGAACTGTTGAAAAACAAACCCGATGTTACGCCCCCGAAAGGCCGTTCGTTGGTCGGGCGTTAAGGTATACAGGTTCTCGCCGTTTACCCATACAGCGCCTTTATCGGGGTGTTGCAGCCCTCCCGCCGCTAGCAACAAGGTGGTCTTGCCGCTGCCGCTGGGTCCGCGGATGATTTTAAAGGCTCCCGGCTCGACCGAGAGGGAAACATCCTCGATGGCGGCAATACGCTTGCCGGAGCGAGTGTAATACTTCGCAACGTCTTCAACTTTCAGGGCCGCGTGTTCCGTCACAGGATATGCTCCATTGGGATTTCCATTACGATAAAGGCTGCCGTCGCGGCTATTCCTCGCGCAGAATCACGGCCGGATCAAGTTGAGCGGCTTTCATGGCGGGAATCCAGCCCGCAATGACCGCCAGGGCAGGCGCGCCCACGAGCACCAACGCCAGCAGCGGGATGCTGACAAGCCGGCCAAAATCGGCCGTCCACATGGGAATGCCTTCCCAACCCGCGCCGATGGCCATGCCAAGGAGGCTCCCGATGATGGCGCCCGCAATGCCCATGAGGGCGGCTTTGACCAGGAATATGCCCATGATCTTGCCTTCGCCCACGCCGACGGTCCGCATGATAGCGATCTCGCCTTGTCGATCTTTTACATTGCCCAAGATGAGGAAAAAGATCCATACCGCCGCGCCCAACAATACGATCGGAACCAGGATGCGAACCAGTGCTTGGCGCTGCGCGCCCAGTTCTTCGCGATAGGCGATCTCGGCATCGACGGCGCTTTCGTGCATCTCCGCTGCTCGAGCCCGCGCCTCGAACCGTGCCCGCAGTATGGTACCAAACTCGAGTACTTGCGTATCGGCCAAGAGTTGCCGAACCTCTTCTTCAACCAAACCCAGTTGGTCAAATTCGCAGACGCATTCGAGGGCCAGGATGC
>PWNM01000165.1 GCA_003557825.1 Candidatus Hydrogenedentota bacterium
AGGAGAAGGAGGAGGAGCCTCGACGTATGGAGCCAAATCTATATCATCTAGTTTGCTCGCAAGGCTATATAACGCGAACCTTGTCCATCATGCACGCGCAAGAGCACAGGGCGTTGGGGATCCGCGGCCCGCATGACGTTTTCATACTCTTTAACGTTGCTGACAGTTTCACGGTTGACTTCCTGCAAGAGCATTCCAGGGCGGATACCGGCCATGGCGGCGGCAGAGTTGGGATCCACATCCGTAATGACGACGCCGGACATGCCTTCAAAGCCGAATCGCTGGGCCATTTCATCGGTCAGGTTCTGAACCGCGATGCCGATTGCTTGGCCCACTTGCTCACGTCCCGGCATTCCAATTGCCTCGGGATCAAGCTCACCAATTTCCGCGGTTATCGTGAGTTCCTCACCATTGCGCAGAACCTTGATCTCGACCGTTTCGCCGGGGAGTGTCGAGGCGACGCGGCTTCGGAACGTACTCATATCCTCGGCTGTGCGACCATCAAACTCGATGATGATATCATCCTGCTGAAGGCCTGCTGCTTCGGCAGGGGTACCTTCATTCACACCCGCGACCAAGACACCTTTTGTGGCTTCCAGATCAAACCACTCGGCCAGTTCGGGGGTGATATTTTGAATGGTGATACCCAGGAACCCGCGAGTAATCTCGCCTTTCTCCAGAAGCTGATCAGATATGAACCGAATCATGTTCGCCGGAATGGCAAAGCCAATTCCCAGGGAACCACCCGTGCGGCTCAGGATCGCCGTATTCATGCCGACGACTTCACCGCGCATATTAAGAAGGGGACCACCCGAATTACCGGGGTTAATCGCTGCATCGGTCTGAATGAAGTCGGCATAATCCACAATGCTTACCTCGCCCCGTCCGCGGGCGCTGATGATCCCCGCTGTGACAGTATGGGTCAGCCCAAAGGGATTTCCGATAGCCAGCACCCATTCACCGATGCGAATGTCATCCGAATTGCCAAGCTCGAGATAGGGCAGATTCTGGGCATCGATTTTGACCAAAGCGATTTCCGTCTGGGGATCGCTTCCGATCACTTCGGCGTCCATGGTCCGGCCATCGGCCAAACGTACCGACACGCCGTCAGCATCGCCCACAACATGGTGGTTGGTCAGGATATACCCATCGGACGAAATGATGAAACCGGAACCCTGCCCAAAGGGGACCACCCTCCTATCGCCTTCATCGTCGGGCTCGGGTTGTCCCGGACCGGGCATCCCCGGCATACCAGGCATTCGACCAAAAGGCCCTTCCGGTCCAAAAAGCTCGGGAGGAAACATCTCCTCCAATCCGCCAAACGGCCCCCGGCCTCCAAACGGTCCGCGACGACGCATCGTTATTTCACGTTCCGTCTGGATGAACACAACGGCTGGACTTGTTGTCTCAGCAACGCGATTAAATGCATCGCTCAGATCCTCCAGGACCGATGGGACATGATCAACGCCATCCGCGGTGGGCGTTTGATACCACCCTGCTATGCCCAAGCCAATTACAAAAGCGCATAGCAGGTAAACTGCCGGTCTCAACGTCTTCTTCATAACCAATTTCATGGTGTGCTCCTTTTTGAAAAGTGTTCGGCCACGCGACTGGAACCGCAACATCGGGTCGCAGGTTTCGTGACCTGAGTTCTTCACCCACATAAGCATTCTTTATGCCAATCCATCATCCCCTTCCTAAACTGTTGATGGTCAAATGGTTATCGAGTTTGCAGCAGGATGGATTTTCGGTACGCTACACCTGAATTCAGATATGGAGCTTCATTTGGAGCTTCATTTGAGGTATGCGAAGTCCGCTCGATCCCATGCTCTCAAACCGTCATGCAACGATGTCGAGTCGCCTTCCTTGCCCCGCTGCTCGCGGAGCTTTCCGCCGCGCGGCATTTCCTGCACGCTCTCGAACCACCCTGCGGCGGTTGGTTGGCTTCTTAAGCTCTCGAGGGCTTGTGGTTAACGATCGCTCGGAAAAGGGTGCAACATTCTGAAAGATGGACGGTTGGACCGCCTCGACAGGAAGGACCAAATCGCCGCCGCCCACACTTCCATAGAACACCGTACGACCTCGCCGTATATAAGATGGGTTTCCATATCTCAACGTGGTATTTGAATCACGTGCCATAATACCTCCATACAATGTAAACAGAGGCTAGGTCATCATTATTTCATCTTGACGGTCAGTCAAGAAAGAAGAGCCTGGATAGATTATGTGCGGATATTCACGATTAGCGGACCACAGGGAATCGGTTGCGAATAAATCCGCGATGGCATTGTGTTGTGTTTTTTGGTTTGAACGATGTGACGAGTTGAACAGAAGGTTGCCGATGCGTGTGATAACCCAATTGTGTTGCATAGGTTTACTGTGGCACAATCTCCTGACCATCTGGAAACGCAGGGGGACGGCAAAGAAAATTCAGATGGTACGAACCGAGTTTATTTGCAGTAGGCGCGGATATGCTTTGAGCCCAATCGTGACGCAGTTCCCGGTTAACCGCAATAAAGGCACGAAATCGGACTCTAATCTGAACGTGAATCGTACAGAATAATGTAAAATAGGAACAAAGTTTTCCATGGCCGTTGAACAGATATTCCGGTTAAAAAGAGGGTTGGATATCCCGATTGAGGGAAACCCCGAGCAAACCATTGATCTCGCAGCGCAACCAAGGCATGTTGCGATAATCGCTACGGATTATGTCGGTCTTCGCCCAACCATGGCGGTCTCTGAAGGAGATTCGGTGCTTCGGGGCCAGCTCCTCTTCGAAGATAAAAAGAACGCCGGGGCACGGTTGACAGCGCCGGGAGCAGGCGAAGTCGTCGGTATTCATCGAGGCGATAGACGCGTCCTTCAATCGGTAGTTATCGCGTTAAACGAACGGGAACGAGCAGGCGACTTCGTGGAAGAAGATCAGGTCGCATTTGAGGCATTTTCGGGTAAGGACGTGGCCGGACTCAGTGCCGATGACATTCGCGCATTGCTCATCGAGTCGGGGCTATGGGCGGCTTTCCGTACACGGCCATTCAGCAGGATACCCGAAGCCGAAAGCTCGCCCCATTCGATTTTCGTCACGGCTATGGATACGCGCCCTTTGGCGCCCTCGCCGGAAGTTGCGCTCGAAGGACGTGAAGGAGACTTTGAACGGGGACTCATTGCCATTGCGAAGTTAACCGACGGCCCGACGTATCTCTGTAAGAAGGCCGGTTCCTCTATTTCAACCAGCCCCAATATAGGCGTGACCCAAGTCGAGTTCGAAGGACCCCATCCGGCAGGAACGCCCGGCGTACATATTCATTTTCTCGATCCTGTTCACCGCGATAAGACGGTCTGGCATGTGGGATATCAGGATGTTGTGACCATTGGCAAACTCGTTGAAAACGGTAGCCTGGATGTAACCCGGGTCATATCGTTGGCAGGTCCTTTGGTCAAGCGACCTCGACTACTGAAAACGCGTCTCGGGGCATCTATTGACGACCTGGTTTTGGACGAACTCGAAAACACGCCCGCTCGGATGATCTCGGGGTCGGTCCTCTCGGGACGCAAGGCCTCCGGGGAAGTCCACGGGTATTTAGGACGATATGACAACCAAGTGTCGGTCATTAGGGAAGGAGCTGACCGTGAATTCATGGGCTGGGGGCGGGCAGGTAAAGAAAAATTCTCGTTGCTTCGATTGTACACTTCGTCTCTCAGGCCGGATAAGCAGTTTCGGTTTACCAGCGCGACCAACGGATCAAAACGCGCCATGGTTCCTGTGGGGTCGTATGAACGGGTGATGCCAATGGATATCATACCAACGCACCTCTTAAGGGCACTTGCGGTAGGCAATGTGGAACAGGCTGAAATGTTGGGATGCCTCGAGCTGGACGAGGAGGATCTAGCTCTATGTACCTTTGTATGTCCGTCAAAAATTGAGTATGGCCCGCTTTTGCGGAGCAACCTGGACACCATCGAGAAGGAAGGCTGAATGCGTTTTTTGGAAAAACAACGCGCCCTATTCGAAGAGGGCGGCAAACTGGAACGATTCTACCCTATCTTCGAGGCGGCAGAGACCTTTTTCTTCTCGACCGATGAAGTAACGGAACACGCCTCGCACGTGCGCGATGGGGCGGACCTCAAGCGCATCATGATGACCGTGGTATTCGCGCTGATTCCATGCATGCTCATGGCCATGTATAACACAGGGTATCAGGCGCATCTGGCCATCGAGGGCGGTGCCGAACCCTTGGCCAACTGGCGCACGTCGGTGATGGAAGCACTTGGACTCGCTTTTGCCTCGGGCAGCATTTTGGCGAATTTCGTCCATGGGGCCCTATATTACATTCCCGTATATATTGTGACGCTGGCTGTGGGCGGAACCATCGAGGTTATTTTCGCGGTGGTCCGCAAACATGACATCGCTGAAGGATTTCTCGTATCCAGCGCCCTGTTTCCCTTGATTCTGCCGGCTACCATTCCGCTGTGGCAGGTCGGCCTTGGCATTGCCTTCGGCGTGTTCGTCGGCAAGGAGATTTTCGGCGGCGTAGGCATGAACATATGGAATCCGGCCCTCACTGCTCGAGCCTTTC